>NZ_LIRL01000627.1 GCF_001419795.1 Streptomyces niveiscabiei | reverse complement strand
GTGGGGCGACGGGCGGGGGGACTGGTGGTACGTCGCCTTCGCCGACGCCCACGCAGACGTCGCCCAGTCCTACGCCGAAGCCCTCTGACTCGCCGAGCCCGAGCGCGCCGGCTTCGCCGAGTCCTACGGAGCCCTCGGGCACGCCGACGGCTCCGGAGGGCACGCCGTCCACATCGACCTCGGCGAGTGGGCCTGCGGCGAGCGGGCCTGCGGTGTCGCCGAGCACGTCGGATTCCGCTTCGGCGGCGGTGATGTGAGGGGTGCCTATTGCAGTGCCGGGTCAGGTCGTGTGGCGAGTGCTGCGCCGTCGTGGCTGGTCGCGCCCGCGCGGCGGTAGCCGCACATCAGATACAGCCCCGCGCCCCTAAAAGACGACGCCCGCCCGGCACTTCAAAGTGCTCCCTGGACCGGGACGCGCCCCCTGAGAGGCGCCGCATGGGCCAGCACTTCGACGGCCGCATCGGAGCCTTCGCCCAAAGTTCGGTTTCTCCGGTGGCATCGGCCTGCCCAACCCCCTAGCGTGGCCGCATGATCGAGCTTGAGGGGCTGACCAAGAGGTACGGCGGGAAGGTGGCGGTCAATGATCTGAGTTTCAGGGTGCGGCCGGGGATCGTGACCGGGTTTCTGGGGCCGAACGGGGCCGGGAAGTCGACCACGATGCGGATGATGTTGGGGCTGGACCGGCCTACGGCCGGGGATGTGCGGATCGATGGGCAGCATTACGACCAGCTCAAGGAGCCGTTGAAGTACATCGGGGCGCTGCTGGACGCGAAGGCGATGCATGGGGGGCGGAGTGCCTTCAATCATTTGTTGTGTCTTGCGCAGAGCAATGGGATTCCGCGGAGCCGGGTCGACGAGGTGCTCGACACCGTCGGGCTGACGGCGGTGGCGAAGAAGAAGGCGAAGGGGTTCTCGCTGGGGATGGGGCAGCGGCTCGGGATCGCCGGCGCGCTGCTCGGTGATCCGCGGATCCTGATGTTCGACGAGCCGGTGAACGGGCTCGACCCCGAGGGCATCCACTGGATCAGGAACCTGATGAAGTCGCTCGCGGCGCAGGGGCGGACGGTGTTCGTGTCGTCGCACCTGATGAGCGAGATGGCGCTGACGGCGGACCACCTGGTGGTGATCGGCCAGGGCAGGCTGCTGGCGGACACCTCGATGGCGGAGTTCATCGCGCGCAACTCGCGCTCGTACGTCCGTATCCGCACCCCGCAGCGCGAGCGGATGCTGGATGTGCTGCACCAGGCGGGCGTGACCGTCGTGGAGACGGGCAGCGGGGTGCTTGAGGTGGACGGCGAGAAGGCGGAGCAGTTGGGGGAGCTGGCGGCTCAGCACCACCTCGTGCTGCACGAACTGTCGCCGCAGCAGGCGTCGTTGGAAGAGGCGTTCATGCAGTTGACGGCCGAGTCGGTCGAGTACCACGCGCATACGGACGAGGCCCCGCCGCAGGAGTGGGGCGACGGCTGGAGGAAGGACTGAGATGGCCGTCACCCAGGTTTCGCAGGTCGTGCGGTCGGAGTGGACGAAGGTCCGGTCGGTCGCGTCGACGGTGTGGACGCTGTCCCTCGCGGCGGTCGTCAGCATCGGGATCGGGATGCTGCTCTCGGCGCTGTCCAAGAGCCAGTTCGACGACCTGAGCCGCGACGACAAGCTGTCCTTCGACCCGACGTTCATCAGCTTCGCCGGGCTGACCCTCGGCCAGCTCGCGATGATCGTGTTCGGGGTGCTGGTCGTCTCGAACGAGTACAGCACCGGCATGATCCGTACGTCGCTGGCGGCCGTACCGCAGCGCGCGACGTTCTACCTCAGCAAGGTCGCCGTCGCCGCCGGGCTCGCGCTCGCCGTCTCGATGGTCACGAGCTTCGCCTCGTTCTTCCTCGGACAGGCCATGCTGGGCTCGCTGCGCGCGCACATCGGGGACCCCGGGGTGCTGCGGGCCGTCATCGGCGGCGGGCTGTACATGACGCTGATCGCCCTGTTCTCGATGGGCGTCGCGACCATGCTGCGCTCGCCGATGCTGTCCCTCGGCATCCTCATGCCGTTCTTCTTCCTCGTCTCCAACATCCTCGGGAACGTCTCCGCGACGAAGAAGGTCGGGCGCTATCTGCCGGACCAGGCGGGCAGCAAGATCATGCAGGTGGTGACGCCGGTGAACGACGACACCCCGTACGGGCCGTGGGGCGGGCTCGCCATCATGGTCGCGTGGGTGGCCGTGGCGCTCCTCGGCGGGTACGCGCTGCTGAAACGGCGGGACGCCTGAGGCTTTGCCTCCTCTTGGTCGGAACCGTCAGCACCCCGATAAGCTCCTAACTCTTACGGGGGCGTGCGCCCTGTTGTCCTGAACCTTGCGATGGGTGCGGAGCATGATCGAGGCAGTCGGCCTGACCAAGCGCTACGGCGACAAGACCGCCGTGCACAATCTGTCCTTCCGGGTGCGGCCGGGCGCCGTCACCGGGTTCCTCGGGCCGAACGGGTCGGGCAAGTCCACGACGATGCGGATGATCCTCGGGCTGGACAACCCGACTGCCGGGTCCGTCACGATCAGCGGCTACCCGTACCGGCAGCTGCCGAACGCCGCGCGGCATGTGGGGGCGCTGCTCGACGCGAAGGCCGTGCACGGGGGGCGGCACGCGCGCAACCACCTGCTGTGCCTCGCGCAGCTCTCCGGGATCCCGGCGCGGCGCGTCGACGAGGTGCTCGGCGTCGTCGGGCTCCAGGCGGTCGCCCGCAAGCGGTCCAAGGGGTTCTCGCTGGGCATGGGGCAGCGGCTCGGGATCGCCGCAGCGCTCCTCGGCGACCCCCAGGTCCTCCTCTTCGACGAGCCCGTCAACGGGCTCGACCCCGAGGGCATCC
>NZ_LIRL01000626.1 GCF_001419795.1 Streptomyces niveiscabiei | reverse complement strand
CGGTGGGGGCGGTGGGCTGGGCTGGTTGCCGGGAATTGGATCGCCATCTACCGGGTTGGTGGCGGATGAGCCGTTAATTGGAGGGGTCATGAGAGCGATTCAGGTGTACGAAGTGGGCGGTCCCGAGGTGTTGCAGGTGGCCGAGGTGGACCAGCCGCGGCCGGGGCCGGGTGAGGCGGTCGTGGAGGTCGCCGCAGCCGGGGTCAACTTTCTTGACGTCTACCACCGGGAGGGCCGGTACAGCCTGCCGCTGCCTTTTACCCCGGGTGCTGAGGGTGCCGGCACGGTCGTCGAAGTCGGACCCGGCGTTGTTGACGTCGCGGTCGGGGACCGGGTCGGTTGGGCGGAGATTCCCGGCACGTATGCCGAGCGGGCCGTCGTGGACTCCTCCCGGCTGGTGCCGCTGCCCGACGATATCGACTTCGAGACAGCCGCCGCCGTACTCCTCCAAGGCATGACCGCGCACTATCTCGTCAAGGACGCCTACCCGGTTCAAGGGGGCGACACGGTGCTCGTGCATGCGGCTGCCGGCGGCATGGGGCTGCTTCTGACCCAGCTCATCACCCATCTCGGCGGCAAGGTGATCGGCACGACGTCGACCACGGCGAAGGCCGAGCTGGCGAAGCGTGCCGGGGCCGCTGAGGTGGTCCTTTCCTCCGCGGTCGACGATCTCGCAGCCGAGGTGAGGCGGCTCAACGGCGGTCAGGGACTGCCGGTCGTCTTCGACGGCGTCGGTGCGCACACCTTCGATGCGAGCCTCGCCAGCCTGCGACCCCGCGGCCATCTCGTGCTCTTCGGCGCGGCCAGTGGTGCCGTGCCGCCGTTCGATCCGATCCGGCTCGCCCAAGGCGGTTCGCTGACCCTGATCCGGCCCAGCCTCGGGGACTACATCGCCGATCGGTCCGAACTGCTCCGACGGGCCGCCGATGTGTTCGAGTGGGTGCGCTCCAAGGCGCTTGAGGTCACCGTGACGGGCCGCTACGCATTGTCCGAGGCAGCCCAGGCCCACAGCGATCTGGAGGCTCGGCGTACCACCGGCAAGCTGCTCGTCGTACCCGATGCGGCTGCTCTTGGACGCCGCGAGGAGACGCAGGGCTGATCGCGGGCGACGAGGTCGGAGGTGTCTCCAGCCTGTGTGCTAGCCGACCACGGTCAATTTCAGCGCCAGCCGCCGTACCGATGTTCTCCGAGGCCGGTTTCCGGGTCGGCCTGGAGAAGCTGCCTGGCTGAGTCCGCGTAGCGGATGGCGGTCTTCTCGTCGATGCCGAAGACGAGGGCGAGGGAGAGGTGGGGCGGGTCGGCGCCGTGGGTGAGGGCTTCTTCGAGCTGGCGGTCGACGCGAAGCTGTTCGAGGGCGGCGGTGAGGTTGCGGGTGGCCCGGGCGGTCCAGAGGCTGCCGGTCGGGCCGAGTTCGACGGCGGTGGTCGAGCCGGTCCAGGACCGCACGGCGGGCGATGCCGTCGAGCTGGCGGGCACGACCGCCGACGGTGATGCGCCGGTTGCCCAGGTCGACGTCGCCCGGCTGCACGGCGCGGTTCATCTTCGGCCGAGCCGCATGGATGGCGGCCAGAGCGGCGATGAGCGATGACGTTGCCGGTTTCGTGGGCCCAGCGGCCTGGGGAGTAGTGGGTGGCCCAGGAGTCGGTGGGGCCGGGCTGGGGCGGCCGAGGTGCTGGGAGGCGAGACGGTGGTCGTGGTCCTGGGCGGCGGCGACGGCAGGTCCGGGTCCTCGACGGGCGTCGCTGACCACGTCCATGGCGGCGTCCCAGCGGGCGAGTGCCTCGGAGGGCTGGCGGGGGCGGTGTGCAGGGTGGCCGCGACGGTCGGTTTCCGGGGCGCGACTGATCGAACGCCCGCAGATCGATACCGAGTTGCCGACCCCGTACGTCGACTGGACGGAACTCCCTGCTGACCGCCGCCGCCGAGGCCTGTCGCCGCAGGCGGTCGCGCGGGCGCTGGTCTCCGCCTTCTTCGGCGCCCAGCACAGCTCGGACGTGCACGGCCGGACGGACGTGGTGGACCGCTGGGCCGAATCGAGCGACCTGCTCTTCCACGCGGTCCGTGCCCAAGGGGAACTCGACGCGTGAGGGTGCCGGCCGTTCACGCGGGCTCGGCCACCCGGCGCCGGGAGGCCATGACCACCAGGCCGCCGATGACGGCCAGGCTCATCAGGACGACGGCGAAGACGGTCGCGCCGTCGGTCAGCCCGATGGCGTCGCTGAGGTAGCCGGCCGAGACCGGCAGCAGGCCGGCCGGTACGTAACCGCCCAAGTTGAGCGCCGCGTTGGCCTCGGCGAGCCGCTGCGCCGGGACGCTGTGGTTGAGCAGGGAGAGCCCGCCGAGCTGCCCCATGCCCTGGCCGGCCCCGGCCAGCAGCGCGGAGGCGAGCAGTACGGGGACCGACGAGGTGTGCACGGCTGTGGCGAGAGCGATCATGCTGAGCGTGGTGCCGACCGCCCCGGCGGTCAGGATGGTGCGCCGGGGCAGCTTCTGGACCGCGAACTGCACCCCGGTCGCGGTCAGGAACATCGCGAACGCCATGGCCCCGGCGGCGATCCGGCTGGTGGTGCCGAGCAGGCCGGACAGCAGCGACGGGCCGAGCGAGAGCACGAACGACGTGGCGGTGATGCCGGGGGCGAACACGGCGATGCCGAGGGTGAGGTGCAGGCCGCTGCCGTGCGGGACGCCGGGTACGCGGATCCAGGCGCCCGCGGCCCCCGCCAAGGGCCGGCGTACGGGCATGCGCAGCACGGCGAGGACCGCGGTCGCGAGCAGCGCCATCTCCACCACGAAGACGGTGACGGTGGGAGCGGGCGCGGTCTCGGACAGAACGCCCGCGACGAGCGGGCCGAGGCCGGCCCCGAGCACCATGGCGCAGGAGGCGAGCAGGGCGGCGAGTTGCTTGCGGTGTCGGCCGGCGACGTCCGTCACCGCGGCCATGCCCGCGGAGACGACCGAGCCGACGGCGATGCCGGTGAACAGCCGGGCCACGATCAGGGCGGCCACGCTGGACGCGGTCGCGAAGACGACACAGGCCGTCAGCGCGAGCCCGAGAGCGGGCAGCAGCACCGCCTTGCGGCCGAGCCGGTCGGAGACGACGCCGGAGACGAGCAGGGACCCGAGCAGGCCGACGATGTAGAAGGCGAAGATCACGGTCAGGGTGCCCTTGGAGAACCCGATCTCGCGCTGCCACAGCACGTACAGCGGGGTCGCCGCGTTGGACAGGATGAACACCGCGGTGACCGGCCAGGCGGCCAGCCACACCCACCAGGTGGGGCTCGCCTGCGACGGCTCGTCGCCCGCGGGCTCCCTCTCGCCCACCGGCTTCACGGGCGTGGTTCGACTCTCCGGCATGACAGGTACCTCCTGCTGGTGCAGTACGAGTTTTGTCGAACATAGCAGGCAGTACGATTGGAGTCGTACAGAGGATTCTGGTCATGAGGAGTTGCCCATGCCTTCCACGGCGCATCCGGTGTCCGTACGGGTGCCGGACTTCACGGTGCTGCCGGAACCCGCCGACCTGCCCGAGCCGTTGCCCGAGCCCGGGCTGGAGGAACTGCGTCTGGAGACGGTGCTGGGTGCGCTGAGCGACCCGCTGCGGCTGCGGATCGTGCGGAAACTTCTCCTGGAGTCGGAGCACTTCGACCACACCTGCGGCTGGTTCGGCCTCGACCGTCCCAAGTCCTCCCTGACCCATCACTTCAAGGCCCTGCGCGAGGCGGGCATCACCCGGCAGCGTCAGTACGGCCTGGAGCGCCGCAGTCACGTCCGTGTCGACGACCTCGACGCGCGCTTCCCCGGCCTGCTGGACCTGGTCGCGGCCTGGACGCCCGACGAGAATTGACGCGGCTCGCTCGGGTCGCTTATGCGAGGGGAGTCGGCGTCTCGGGGTGGGGCGCCGGTTCGCGCAGAGGCAGCACCGCCTCGACGGTCCACCCTCCGCCGGCCCGCGCCCCCGCACCGGCCCACCCGCCGCACAACGCCGCCCGTTCCCGCATGCCGATGATTCCGTGACCGGCCGGAGTGCCGGACGCCTCTGTGGACGCCCCCTCGTCGTCGACCCGCAGATGCACCCCGTCCTCGCGGTACCCGACGGTGACCACGGCCCGCGCGGGCCGGGCGTGGCGGCTCACGTTCGCCAGCGCCTCCTGGACGATCCGGTACGCCGCCAGATCCACCACGCTCGGCAACCTCACCGCCACCCCCTCCACGACCACCTCCACCTCGGCCCCGCACCGCAGCGCCAACTCCTCGACGTGTGCCAGCGACGGCGGGGGAGCCGTCGGCGTACCGCTGCCGTCGCTGCGCAACGTCCCCAGCATGCTGCGCAGTTCACCGAGGGCCGTGTCGATCTCCCGCCCGATCTCGTCGAGGACCTCGCCCTCGGGCGTCACCGCGCTGCGCCGTACGTGCCCGGCGGCGGTGATCCGCATCGCGACCGCGCTGAGCCGGTTGGCGACCACGTCGTGCAACTCCCGTGCCAGCCGCACTCGTTCGGCGTGGGCGGCGGACCGCGCGTCCAACTCCCGTAGCCGCTCGGCCTGCGCGGCCCGAGCCGTGGCCAACTGGAGGCGCCCGCGCACCGCGTACGCCGCCGCGCACAGCACGAGGGGGACGAACGTCGAGGTCATCGCGTTGAACAGCAGCATCGTCAGCGGCGCGTCGCTCTCCCCGACGAACCGGAGGCTCTGGAGGGCGTCCAGGGCGACGCACCCGCCGAGTACGCCGACGGCGGCGACCCGCATCCGGTCGGTCCCCTCGGCGATCTGCCCGAAGACGACGACCCAGACGGCGGCCTGCGCCATGGTCGGCACGAGTCTCGGCTCGGGCATGAGCACGAACCCCGTCCACGCGACGAGGTACCCGAGCCCGGCGACCGCGAGCGCCGCAGCCGGGCGGGTCCGGTGCCACACGAGGGACACTCCCAGCGTGACCCCGGCGGCCAGGACGACCGCGAGCCACGACAGCCTGAACCCGAACCAGTGCAGGTCACCGAGGTCGATCGCGGCGGCGACCGCCACGAGGGCGGCGACCGTCACATGGTGCGAGCGCGACATGAGAACTCCGTCAGGAAACGTCGACGCGCTGCCGGGCCGGGACGTCGACGGCGCGCTTGCGGAACGGCGCGTCCACCGCGGCCTTCCACACCAGCTCGAACGGCCCCTGCGAGAAACGCCGCAGCCACAAGGACGCGGCCAGCATCAGTATCCCGCTGATCACCGCCCACGCGACCACCGTACCCACCGCCCCCAGCGGCCCGAACCCGAGACCCCACGCGCTGAACGCGACCATCGCGAGGACGTTTTGGAGCATGTAGCACGACAGGGCGGTACGGCCCACCCCCGCCACCTGCCGTGCCAGGAACCCGCGTCCGCCACCGCGCCGCAGCAGCACCAGGATCAGCCCCAGGTACCCGAAGGCCACCACCGGGGCGATCGTGTACCGGGACAGCGAGTCGAGGTACGTCGCACCGGGCAGCCCGACGTACGCCCACAGCATCAGCGGCACCCCTACGCCGAGCCCGCCCACGGCGAGCCGGTTCGCGAGGCGCCCCGCCCGCTCGCCGCCCTTGAACAACCCGGCCCGCCACAGCAGTACGCCCATGAGGAAAAGGAACGCCGACAGCGGGGGCGCGATCTGGAACGCCTCGTACCTCAACTCCCAGAAATTGCCGACCCGGTAGGCGACCTCGTCGGCATAGGACGTGGGAGGCGACCAGGTGTCCACGGGGAGTTCGTCCGTCCGCCGCTCCACGGTTGTCGGCACGGCGATTGTCGAGAACTCCCGGAATTGCAGGAAGAGATGGAATCCGACGGCCACGCCTGCCGCCAGGACCAGCCACCGCGTCCGGAGCTTCAGCAGTGGCGCCACGACCATCGCCGTCAGCGCGTACCCCATCAGGATGTCGAAGTCCACGACCAGCGCGAAGTGCACGAACCCGTCCGCGAGCAGGAGGAGCGAACGCCACTCGTACCGCCACGGCCACCGGTGTCCGCGCCGCATCGCGGAGTCGAACTGGATGGCCATGCCGACCCCGAAGAGGATGGACAGGAGGGAGAGGAACTTTCCGTTGGACACCATTCCTGAGACCTCGGATATTCCCTCCTGCCAGGAATCCGTCGCCGTCCCGTCTAATCCCCACTGAGTGAACAGCCAGATGTTCGTCAGCAATGTCCCGATGATGGCTGTTCCGCGCAGCACGTCCAATGACTGGACGCGCCCTTCCGCCATGGCCTTTCCCATGTCCGTGAGGCTAGGCGGACCGCCCCACGGGCCACCTCGCCCGAAGTGAGGGAACTCGCCTCATCACTTCGGGGGAGGAGGCCCACCGGCATCCCGAGGCCCGCCGGCAGTCACGGACGGTGTGGCGGGGAGGAGGTCTCCGCCGTCCAGCCGCGTCGGGTGTACGACAGGACGCCGGTGAGGACGATCCTCAGGAGGGCGCGCAACTCGACGTGGAGGGGCGCCCGGTCGTCGGACGCCTGCGTCCAGCGGTACAGGAGCCCCAGGTAGGCGTCGCGCAGGAGGTTGCCGGCCGTCACCGGGTCGACGTCGAGCGCGACGTCCCCCCGGGCCTGGCCCGCCGAGACGATCCGTACGAAGACGTGTCCGGCGTACTCGGGCTCCTCCAGGAGCGGCTGGCCGGACTTGACCCAGGCCGTCAGCATGACCCGGGTCAGGTCGCGCTCCGTCTCGTTGAAGTCGGCCAGCGCGGACATGCACCGCTCCAGGCGGACGGTGGTGTCGTCCGCCTCGTCGGCCAGGGACTTCTCGATGAACGCCTGTAGTTTGTCCTGCCGCTGCCGCGCCCACTCGGTGACCAGGTCCTCCTTGCGCTGGAAGTGGTTGAAGAACGTCCCTCGCGCGACGTCGGCGCGCTCGGCGATCTGGTCGACCGTGGTGCGTTCGTACCCCTGGTCGGCGAACAGTTCCAGGGCCGACGTGTACAGGAGGTCGTGCATACGCCGCCTGCTGCGCTCCCGCCTGCCGGGCGGGCGCGCGGGCTGGGCCTCCTCGGCTGCCATCGGTGTCTCCGTCTCCCTCGACCACATCTCTGTACTGTGGTTCATCTTTATATCCTGGTTCTGGATCGAGTCGGTGCGGATACGGGGGAGAGGTCGTGCACCCGCCGAGGCGGCCCCCGCCGGTCAGACGCGTACGTCGGCCAGACCGGCCGCCAGGGTTCCCGCGCTCTCGTCGCCCAGCAGCCGGCTGGCCGGCAGCTCCACCCCGAGGTCCTGCCGCAGGACGCGCCGGAGCTGGAGAGCCATCAGCGAGTCGAGGCCCAGGTCGCGCAGCGACCGCCGGGGGTCGACCCGGTCGACGGTGGTGCCGAGCACGGTGGCGGCGTGCAGATAGAGCCGGTCAGCGACCGAGCCGGAACCGCGCGCCGCCGGGACCCGCGTCACGGCGGCGGACCCGCCCTCCGGCACGCGCAGCAGCCCGATGCCCTGGAAACCGGCGAACACCCGTCCGTCCGCGCCGATGAGGACCACATCGCAGCGCGCGCGGTCCCCGCCGCGCTCCGGGGTGAACCGGGCCAGGCTCCAGACCTCGCCGCGCTCCACCCCGGCCAGGACGACGCGCTCGAACGACACGGGCCGGTACGCGCAGTCGGCGTCCCCGGCGTGCGGCCACGCCCCGAGCATGACCAGCAGCGCGGCCTCCAGAGCGTCCGCCCCGGCGCCGCCCGGCAGGTCGAGCCGGGCCACCGCCTCACCCTCCCGCCGCCACAGCTGCCGTACGGCCCGCAGCCCCGGTCCGACGTGGTACCCGCGAGCCTCGGCAGCGCGGTAGAACTCGGCCGCCGGGACGTACTCGCCGCACCGCGTCAGCGCCCCGTCCAGTTCGCCCCGCGACGGGACGCCCGAGGGCGCCGGCACGATCCTGGCGGTTCCGGACACGCACAGGGCGGGACCGCCGTACGCGTCGGGGGAGTCGTGCCGTGCCTCCACGCGGAACCCGTACCCGTCGTCCGGCGTCTCCCGCACGCGGACCGCGAGCGTCGTCCCGTCCGCCTGCGCGCGCGTCGGCAGCCGGTCGCCGAGGCGTACGTCCCGCAACTCGGCCGTGCCCTCACCGGCGAGGTCGCGCAGCGTCTCGGCGACCGCCTGGAGGTAGGCCACGACCGCCGTCCGGGCGACGCCGCGCACCGTCACGGCCGTATCCGGCGAGCCGGTGAGCCGGGACAGCCGCAAGCGGCGTTCGGCCGGGCGCGGCGCGGTGGGGCGCGGCGCCGCCGCCTCGGGGTCGGCGCGATGGTGGCGCGCGTCCCACGCGTACAGCGGCAGGGGCACCGGCGTGCCGGGCCCGAACCAGCGCCGCCAGTCGACCCGCGCGCCCAGGCCGTACGCGCGGCCCAGCGCGCGCAGGGCCTGCGCCGGCTCGCTCCGCCGCCGCACCAGCGTGGACACCACGGCCGGCGGCCGGCCCGCGGCCTGCTGGATGTCCGCGAGCGCCTGGCCGAGCAGCGGGTGCGGGGAGACCTCCACGAAGACGGCGTCCCGGTCCTCGGCTATCCGGCGTACGGATTCGGCGAAGCGCACCGGCTGTCTGAGGTTGTCGGCCCAGTAGCGTCCGTCGAGGTCCCCGCCCGTCACCGGGGCGCACCGGAGCGTGGAGAACAGGTCCGTGCGCGGTACGCCGGGCTCCAGATCCGCCAGCCGGGCCGGCAGTTCCCGCGCCGCCCGGTCCATCAGCGGGGAGTGGGAGGCGACGTCGACGTCGACCGGGCGGCACAGCACCCCACGCCGGTCCAGTTCGGCGGCGATCTCGTCGAGCACGGCGGGCTCACCGGCCAGGACGGTCGCGGCGGGGGAGTTCTCGGCCGCCACGCAGACTCCGTCCCCGTACTGCTCGACCAGGGCGTGCGCCGCCCGCGGGGACAGTTCCACGGCGAGCATGGCGCCGCGTCCTGCGTGCCGGCGCATCAGCGCGCTGCGGCGGCAGATCACCCGCGCCGCGTCCCGGACGGACAGGGCGCCCGCCACGCAGGCTGCCGCCGCCTCTCCCATGCTGTGGCCGACGCACAGGTCCGGGTCGACGCCCAGGGCGCGCCAGTGTGCGGCCAGGGCGACCTCCATGGCCCACAGGACGGGCTGGACCACGGACACGGAGTCCGGCTCGGGCCCCTTTTCCAGTAGCTCGATCACCGACCAGCCCAGTTCCTCGCGGACCGCCGCGTCGCACTCCCGCATCGCCGTGCGGAATGCGTCGGAGGTCCGCAGGAGGTCGCGGCCCATGCCGGTCCACTGCGAGCCCTGGCCGGGGAAGACGAAGACCACGTCGCGGGGGCCGGTGAAACCCGCCTCGTGCAGCGCGCCGTCGGGCGTCGGCTCGCCCGCCGCCAGGGCGCGCAGGACGCCGGCCAGGTCGTCGTGCGTGTCGCCCACGGCCCACAGCCGCAGCGGGTGCGCGTCCCGGCCCGTCGCCGCCGAGCGGCAGATGTCCCGCAGTCGGTGGCCCCGGCCGTGTCCGCCCGGTTCCAGGTGGGCCGCGTAGCGCAGGGCGAGCTGCCGCAGGGCGCGGTCCGTGCGGGCGCTGAGGACGAGGATGTGCGGGCCGGGTACGTCGTCTGTGGCGGAGGGCTCGGGGACGGCGGTTGGCTCGGGGACGGCGGACAGCTCGGGGATGGCGGACGGCTCGGGCCCGGCGGCTTCGGCCGTGAACTCCCCGACCACCACATGGGCGTTGGTCCCCGACAGGCCGAACGAGCTGACCCCGAGCACCGCGCGCTCGCCCCTGGGCCGCAGCGGGGCGGCACGGTCCGCCACGGCGACGGGGAACCCGGGCTCGGCGAGGCAGGGGTGGGGCGAGGCGTGGTGGAGCGAGGCGGGCACCGTACGGCGCTCGACCATGAGCACGGCCTTGATGAGTCCGGCGATCCCGGCGGCGGCCTCGGCGTGCCCGATGTTGGTCTTGACCGAGCCCACCAGCAAGGGCGCGGGGCCTGCCGGCGAGGGTGCCGGGTCCGACGGACAGGGCGCCAGGCCCGCTGGCGGGGGAGTCGGCTCTGCCGGTACGGAGGGCGCGGACTCCCCTGTGCCCCGCAGCTCTCCCCGCTCCCGCAGCTCTCCCCCCTCCCGCAA
>NZ_LIRL01000625.1 GCF_001419795.1 Streptomyces niveiscabiei | reverse complement strand
GCGGCGGGACGTCCCGCTGCTGGTCACCGAGACCAACCGGCGCCACCGCACCCTGCGCCGGCTGCTCGCGAGCGGGGCCAAGCTGATCGCGCCGTATCTCCAGGCGTCCGGCTGGAACTTCGGCTACACCCCGTCCACCGGGAACTGGGGCAGCCCCGGCAACTTCATGAGCCACGGCTACGACTTCGGCGGCTACGTCTCCTCGACCGGCGTCGAACGCCCCGAGTTCACCGAGGCCAGGCTCCTCGCGAAGGTCCTCGACACCTGGGGCGACCGCCTGGCCCTCGCGACGCCGGGGACTCAATTCCCGCACGTCCACTGCGACTTCGCGACCAGCTCGACGGCCGCCACGCTGGACCTCCCGGGCGGCGGGCACCTCGTCGCCGTACCGCACCTGGGGACGGCGCAGGGTACGGCCGTCGTCGGCGGCACCTCCGTCGCCGTCGCCGCCGACTCGTGCCCCCTGATGGCCGTCGGCGTCCCCCTGGACCCCTGGGGGATCGGCGCCACGCTGACCCTCGCCTCGGCGGACCTCGTCGCGGCCGGGGAGGGCACCCTGGTGTTCGCCTCCCGGGTCCCGGTGACCGTCGTCATCGGGGAGGAGCACGTCGTCGTCCCCGTCCCGGGGCGGGCGGAGGTTGCGGGAGCGACGGTCGTCGTGCTGGCGCCGGACGAGGCGGTGCGGGTGCGCGAGGTCGGTGCGGACGGCGCCGTCGGCCTCGCCGACGCCGTACCCGCGCCGGTCGCCCTGGAGCCGGCCGGGGTGGAGGAGGTGCGGGTGCGGACGGAGTCGGCGCCCGAGAAGGCGGCCGGGGTGCACGCGCTGCCGCCCGCCCTGGAGGCCCTCGGCGTGTACCGGGGGCGCGGCGCCTACCGGGCCGTCACCGACCTGACCGGCGTCGACGAACTGCTGCTCACCGGGGCCGCCGACATCGTGGACCTGACGGTCGCGGGGCGCGCCCACCCGACGCTCACCGGGTTCGGGGCCGCCCGCTCCATCGGCGTACGGGACGTGACGGGCACCGTCGCCGTCGAGGCCGTCGTCGAGATCTGGGGGCACGCCAACTTCGACGACGCCCGGCTGCCCGCACTCAGGCTCGGCGCGCTGCGGGGGCTCGGGCGGCTGTGGAAGGTCCGCGAGTCGGCCGACGTGTCCGCGGTGTGGACGGTCACCGGCCACTGGGCGGGCGGGCCCGCGCCGCTGCGGACGCTCGGCGGCTGGAGCAGCACGCGGGTCGGGACACCGGTCACCTACACCCGTACGGTGCACGCCGCGAGCGATGCCGCGTTGCAGGTGCAAGGGGTCGTGGAGCCGATCGTGGCGTGCGTCGACGGAGGTGAGCCGCAGGTCCTGAACGCCGAGAACCCGTGGCTGCTGCTGTCCCCCGGCACCCATGCCATCGCCCTGACCTGGCCGCATCACCCGAGCGGTCCGGGGCTGCGGGCGCGGCTGCTCGGCCTGGACGCCGTCGAGGAGTGGTCCTGCGCGGTGCAGGACGACGTGCTGCTCACCGAGTTCGCGGGGGCGCGCGGCCTCGCGGAGGTCGTCCGGCTGCCGCTGGCGCTGAAGCCGGGCGAGGAGCGGTGGATCGACCTCGATCTCCCGGACGACACCGGGCGGTTGATCCGGCTCGACGCCTCGCAGGTACGGGTCACCGGGTGGGCCGGCGGGGAGTGCCTCGGGCGGGTCTGGGCCGGGGAGCGGCCCGAGTTCTCCGGCGGGAACCCGGACGCGCTGTGGGTGCCGCGCGGCTGGCCGGGCCCCGTCACCCTGCTCGCGCGGGGAATGGAGGGGCGGGGCGAGCCGGAGATCCGTACCCTGACGCTGGAGCCGGCGACAAGAGAATGACCGAGGGGGAGCGCGTGGCGCGGCACACGGCACGGGACCTGCGCGGCGAGAACCGGTTCGCGGTGCTGCACGCGCTGTTCGACCTCGGTCCCTCCTCCCGCCAGGAGCTGGCCCGGCACACCGGGCTCAGCCAGGCGACCGTCACGACCCTGGTCGGCGAGTTCCTCGCGCAGGGCGTCCTCGTCATCGCGGCGCGCGAGCGCGGCGGCGTCGGCCGGCCCTACGAGCGGCTCGCCATCGACCCCGACCGGGGCCGGATCGTCTGCGTCGACGTCGCCGAGACCTACGTCGACGCCACGGTCTACGACCTGACCCTGGGCGTCCTCGGCCAGGGCGAGGTGGCGCTCGACGAGCACGAGAACGGGCAGGGGTACGTCGTCGACGGCATCGTCTCCGCGATCGGGCGGGCCGTCGAGGCGGGCGGCGTCGCGCGGGAGCGGATCGTCGGCGTCGGGGTGAGCATGCCGGGCCATGTCCACCCCGGGGCGGGCGTCTCGGTGTTCGCCCCGAACTGGGCCTGGCACGACGTACGGATCGAGGAACTCCTCGCCGCCCGGCTGGAGTTGCCCGTCCACGTCGACAATCCGCTGAAGGCGGTCGCGCTGTCCGAGATGTGGTTCGGGGTGGGGCGGAGCGTCGACAGCATGGCCGTCGTCAACCTCGGTACCGGTGTCGGGGTCGGCCTCGCCCTGGGCGGCTCGCTGATCCGGGGCGCCACCAACAACGCGGGGGAGTGGGGGCACACGCTCCTGGAGCTGGACGGCCGCCCGTGCCGCTGCGGGCGGCGCGGCTGCGTCGAGGCGTACGTCGGGGCGGCCGGCCTGGAGGCGACGCTCGCCGCGATCGCGCCGGACCACCCGGCGCTGCGGCGCAGGGGGCAGCGGGACTTCGTGGTCGCCGTCGCCGAGGGGCTCGCGGCGGGCGACCCCGCCGTGGCGGAACTCCTCGCGCGCACCGCGCGTTATCTGGGTGCGGCCCTCGGTGACCTGGTCAATCTGCTGAACGTGCCGACGGTCACGCTGACCGGCTGGATGTCCCGCGCGCTGGCCGACCGGCTCGTCCCGGCCGTCCGCGAGGAGCTGCCCCGGCACGTCCTGCCGGGCTCGCTGCCGGGGCTGACGGTCCAGGCGTCCCCGGTGCCGGGGAACGCCGTCGCGCTGGGCATGGCCGCGTTCACGCTGGAGGGGTTCCTGGAACGGCTGGGGCTGGCGAGCCCGGCCCGCGCGCGGGTCCAGTAGGGCATCGCAGCCCCTCGACTGACTGACCGTCAATGTCCGTTCAGGCCACGGGATTGGCGGTTCTTGACCGGTTCTCGCGGTGATACGATCACGGCGCTTGCAGAGCGGGCGGATGGGTGCACGACGATGCCCCCGGTGCGGGCGGTCTGCCGGTCCCCCCGCATTGACGGGAATTCAGCTACTGGCCGTCAGTCGCCTGAAGAGAGTCTTATGACGCATTACATACAAAGCCCGGCTTTTTGGGCTCTCCTTGCCTTGCTGGCGCTCCTGGCCCTCGCGGTCGCCGTCATCGGCCGCCTGCGCCAGACCGCCCGGGGGCTGAGGCAGGAGGTCGCCGGCCTCAGAACGCACTACTCCGAACTGGAGAACCAGTACACGGAATCCGTCGAAGCCGCCCAGGAAAGGGCGGAAGAGGCGACGAAAACCGTACTGAAATCCGCGATGCGCACCCTCCAGGGCCTCGCCCTGGAACAGCAGCTCATCGTCTCCCGGCTCCAGAACAAATACGGCGACTCGGTCATGCTCCAGGACCTCCTGGAGATCGACCACACCAACTCCCAGTTCGGCCGCCGCGCCCAGTCCATCGCCGTGCTCTGCGACGGCTGGCTCGGCCGCCAGCGCGACGTCGCTTCCGTCTACGACGTGGTGCGCAGCGCCCAGGGACGCGTCCGGCACTACCGGCGCATCGAGATCCTCTCGCAGGTCGACTTCGGCATCACCAGCCGCGCCGTCGAACCCGTCGCGCTCGCCCTCGCGGAAATCCTCGACAACGCCACCAGCTATTCCAGCCCGGACACCGTCGTCGAGATCAACATTCGCACCGTCCCCAAGGGAATCTGCATCGTCGTCGACGACGCCGGTGTCGGCATGAACGACGAGGAACGCGTCAAGGCGGAGAAACTCCTCTCCAGCGAACGCGTCACCGGCGTCTCCGCGCTCGGAAATCCCCCGCAGTTCGGCTTCGCGGTCATCGGCGTGCTCAGCGAGCGCTTCGGCTTCGAGGTGTCCGTCGACTCCTCCTCCCCGTACGGCGGCGTCCGCGCCGTCCTGCTCCTGCCGCACGACCTCCTCACCGGCGCCCCCCAGCAGAAGGAGCCCGCGCCGGTCGTCACCACGGTCACCGCGCCCGAGTACGGCGGGCCCGAGGCGACGCCGCTCGCCACCGCCACGACCTCCGACGGCCTGCCCAAGCGGCGCCGCAAGCGGCCGATGGCGATCGTGCCGGGCACCTCGGACGACGCCGCCTCCCGCTCCACCGGTCGCGGGCGGTCCGGCGCCGAGACCGCCGCGATCATGGGCGCCTTCCAGCGCGGCACCCAGTCCGGCCGGGCCGGCCGCGGCGACGGTCCGGACCAGACGAGCAGCACAAGAGGTGCGAGCAGCGAAGGGCATGATGTCTCGTGAACGCCGATCTGTCATGGATGCTTGACAGCGCCCTGGAGATTCCAGGCGCCCTGCACGCCGTCCTGATCTCCGCCGACGGGCTCCTGATGGCCCGCACCAAGGAGTTCGACAAGGACAACGCCGACCGGGTGGCCGCCGCGATGAGCGGTGTCCAGTCGCTCAGCCGCTCGCTCGCGTTCTTCTGCGAGGACCGCTCCCAGCAGTGGCGCCAGACCCTCGTCGAGTTCGACGGCGGCTGGGTCTTCCTCATCTCCGCCGGGGAGGGCGCCTACCTCGGCGTCTCCGCGACCCCCGAGGTCGACATGCAGGACATCACGTTCCGCATGCAGCAACTCGTCGGCCAGCTCGGCAAGGCGCTCACCACGCCGCCGCGCGAGAACATCGGCGTCCAGGCATGAGCGGATACGGCGAACTCGAGCCCCAGACGCCGGAGTTAGTGCGACCGTACGTCATCACCAGGGGACGCGGACTGCCCGACGAGGGCCAGCTCTCGCTCATCACCCTGGTCACGGCCGCCCCCGGCGACCGGCGCCGCCCGACCCGGCTCACCCCCGAGGAACAGAGCCTCCTCGACATCTGCGACGCCGGCTACCTGTCCGTCGCCGAGATCGCCGGCCACACCCAACTGCCCCTGGGCGTCGTGAAGATCCTCCTCGCCGCACTCGTCGAGGCCGGTCATCTCGTCACCCGCCCGCCCGTCCAGCGGGCCCCCCTCGCCGACCGGGAAATCCTGGAGGAGGTGCTGAATGGTCTCCGCGCAAAGTTTGGATGAGACGGCGTACGTCCGCGGCGGCGAGCAGCAGACGGCCGTCAAGATCCTCGTCGTCGGCCACTTCGCGGTGGGCAAGACCACGTTCATCGGGGCGATCTCCGAGATCGAGCCGCTGACCACCGAGGAGACGATGACCCGGGCCGCCGAGTCCGTCGACGACCTCAAGGGCGTCCAGGGCAAGACCACCACCACGGTCGCCATGGACTTCGGCCGCCTCACCATCAGCGACCGCGTCGTGCTCTACCTGTTCGGCACCCCCGGACAGCAGCGCTTCGTCCAGATGTGGGAGGACATGGCGCGCGGCGCCCTCGGCGCCCTCGTCCTCGTCGACCCCGAACGGCTCGCCGACTCCTTCAACGTCATCGACCTCATCGAGCAGTACGGCCTCGACTACGCCATCGCCGTCAACCACTTCGACGGCACGCCGCCGCGCGACGAGGCGGCCCTGCGCGAGGCGCTCGACCTGCTGGCCGACACCCCGATCGTGACCTGCGACGCGCGCGACGAGAAGTCCTCGGCCGAGGCGCTGATCAAGCTGGTCGAGTACCTGATGGCACGCTCCCACTGACACCCACGAGGCAGACCAAGCAGACATGGACGACGACCGATCCACCACCCCGGTGCCCCCGCCCGGGTGCCCGGCGCACAACTCGGGCGGCCGAGTGCCGCTGTACGGGCCGGAGTTCGCGGCCGACCCCCAGGCGTACTACGGCTACCTGCGCCACTACGGGCCGACCGCCCCGGTGGAACTCGCCCCCGGCGTCGAGGCCACCCTCGTCACCGACTACGCCACCGCCCTCCAACTCCTCCAGGACACCGGCTCGTTCCGCAAGGACGCGCGCCGCTGGCGGGACTTCAACGACGGCAAGGTCGCCCCGGACAGCCCCGTGGCCCCGCTGCTCGCCTACCGGCCCAACTGCATGTTCAGCGACGGCGCCGAACATCTGAGGCTCCGTCAGGCCGTCACCGACAGCCTCGCCCGGATCGACTCCCGGGCGCTCGGGCAGAGCATCGAGCGGATCTCCGGCTACCTCATCTCCCAGTTCTCCGCGCGCGGTTCGGCCGACCTCCTCGGCGACTACGCCAAGCAGCTCCCGCTGTTCGTCTTCAACGAACTCTTCGGCTGCCCCGCCGACATCGGCGACCGCGTCCTGTTCGGCATCTCCGGCATGTTCGACGGCATCAACGCGGAGAAGAGCGCCGAGGTCCTCTACCAGGCCATCGGCGAACTCGTCGTCCTCAAGCGCTCCCGGCCCGGCGAGGACGTCACCACCTGGCTGATGCGCCACCCGTCCGCGCTCACCGACGAGGAGATGGTCCACCAGCTCGCCCTCCTCCTCGGCGCCGGCATCGAACCGCTGCGCAACCTCATCGGCAACACCCTGCACCGGCTCCTCACCCACGACCGGTACGGCGGGGGCGGCGGCCTCATCGAGGAGGCGATGGACGACACCCTGTGGGAGAACCCCCCGATCTCGAACTTCGCCGCCCACTACCCCTCCGCCGACCTGGAGTTCGCCGGCCACAAGGCCGCCGAGGGCGACCTCGTGCTCGTCAGCTTCGTCGCCGCCAACACCGGCCCCGCGCTGAGCGCCGCCCGGCAGGCCGGCAGCAACCGCGCCCACCTCTCCTGGAGCGCGGGACCGCACGCCTGCCCCTCCAAGGAGCCCGCGCGGCACATCGCCGTCGCCGCCATCGAGAACCTCCTCAACCAGCTCCCCGACGTCGAACTCGCCGTCCCCGAAGGCAGCCTGACCTGGCGTCCGGGGCCCTTCCACCGGGCGCTCGCCGCGCTGCCCGCGCGCTTCACGCCGGTCCAGCCCGTGCACAAGCCCGCGCCGCAGCCGCGTACCCAGGCCCCGGCGCCCAGCGCCGACGCCGGGCGGCGGCCCGAACGCGGGGGCGTGTGGAGCCAGTTCCTCAACTGGCTCACAAGGTGATTCACACAACATCCACAGGGTTCGCCCCAACCGCATGAAGGTTCGTCACCGGGGGTAGTGAGCAACGCGGTATCCGTGTTGCTCATGAGACGAAGGAGGTGTCATGGACCTCAGGTTCCGCGACACCACTGCGCTCCGGCGCCCCGTACGGCAAGCCCGCAGCGGACCGTACATAACCGGGGGGCGGTCGCACGCCCCCACCCCGACGGCCCAACTCCACAGCAGCGACCGCGAGATACCCGCCCGACAGGGCGGGTATTTCCACGTCGGCGGTCCGGAGGTGGCGCGATGAACGCCACCGCGCCCCGGCCCGGCGACGGCGCGCCCACGCTCGGGGCCCTCACCGTCGGCCAGTTGCTGCGCCTGTGCGACGTCTCGGGGCTCGCCCCCGCCGACGCCGAGCACTACGCCACCGTCCTCCTCACCGCCCTCGGACCCGTCGCCGAACGGCCGTTGGACCTGCCGCCGCCCACCCGCACCTTCCTCTCCGACGACCACACCCCCGTCGAGTTCTCCCTCGCCCACCTCCCCGGCAGGCCGCCCGCTCTACGCGTCCTCATCGAACCCGGCTGCCTGGAACCGGACTTGGCGGGCAACGGCCGTACCGGGCTCGCCGTCGTCCGTGAACTCGCCCGCGCCTGGGACTTCTCCACCGGCCAACTCGACGCGCTCACCGACCTGTTCCTCCCCGACGACCCGCACGGGCCGCTGGCCCTGTGGATCGCCCTGGAGCTGCGGCCCGGTGGCGTCCCGGCCGTCAAGGTCTACCTCAACCCCTCCGCCCGGGGCCCCGAGCACGCGGCGGCGACCGTCCGCGAAGCACTGCAACGCCTGGGCCACGACAAGGCGTTCGCGTCGCTGCCCGACGCCGACGGTTACCCCTTCCTCGCCCTCGACCTCGGCGACTGGGACACACCCCGGGCGAAGGTCTACCTCCGGCACGACGACCTCACCGCCGCCCGGCCAGTGGCACGTGTAGACGGGCGTCGCCCGCAGCCTCGTCGAAGCCCCCGGCGAGCGTGAGGAACTCCTCGATCTCCCCGATGGACGGCCCGGGTACGGTCCTGGAGAGGGTCCCGGCGCGGGCGGCGGTGAGGTCGTCG
>NZ_LIRL01000624.1 GCF_001419795.1 Streptomyces niveiscabiei | reverse complement strand
GTGTGGGGGAAGCGGGCCGTGAGGCGGGCCATGGGGTCGGTGGGGCGGACCGGGTCCGTGAGGGTCGCCTCCACCCAGGCGTCCTCGTGCCGCGCCAGCTCCGGGTCCGTCAGGAGGTGGTCCAGCGTGCCCCTGACGCGGGCCAGGGGCCTCGGGACGGGGCAGTCCACGCGGTCCGCCGTGACCTCACCGGCCGCGCCCAGGTCGATCAGCCACATGCTCTTGCGGTGCGTCGACTCCGAGAACGAGTACGGCAGGGGCGAGCCGGAGTAGCGGACGCGGGGGGTGAGGGTCTGGGCGCCGTGGAGGTGGCCCAGCGCGACGTAGTCGACGCCGTCGAAGACGCCCGCCGGTACGGAGGCGACGCCGCCGACCGTGATGTCCCGCTCGCTGTCGCTGGGCTGTCCGCCGGTGACGAAGGCGTGCGCGAGGACGACGGAGCGGGTGCCCGGCGCGCGCGTGGCGAGGTCGGCGCGGACGCGGTCCATGGCGGCGGCGAGGACCGCTTCGTGCCCGGCCCTCTCGACGCCGAACTCGTCCTTCACGAGGGCGGGTTCGAGGTACGGGAGGCCGTAGAAGGCGACGGCCCCGTGCGCGTCCGGGACGATCACCGGGGTGCCCGCCGACGCGGGGTCCGTGCGCAGGTGGATGCCCGCGCGGTCGATGAGCCCGGCGCCGACGCCGAGGCGGCGGGCCGAGTCGTGGTTGCCGGAGATCAGCACCGTCGGCACGCCCAGTTCGGCCAGCCGGTGCAGGGCGTCGTCGAACAGCTCCACCGCCGCGAGGGACGGGACCGCTCGGTCGTACACGTCCCCCGACACGACCACCGCGTCGACCTCGCGTTCGCGCGCGGTCGCCACCAGGTGGGCGATGAATCCGGCCTGGGCGCCGAGCATGTCCACCCGGTGGAACGCCCGGCCCAGATGCCAGTCGGAAGTGTGCAGGAGCCTCATGGTCACCGAGGTTAACGGCCGGGTCCGACATCCCGTGCGGCGTCAGGGACATCGGGGGTTCCTGCGGCTCTCACCCGCCCCTTCACGCCCCCTCACACCTCCCCGTACGCCTCCCCGCCCAGCTCGAAGCCGGCCGTCCCCGCCGTCGCGTCCGCGAGCCAGCTCCGGAAGGCGTCCACATCGGCGTCGGGCAGCCCGATCCCGATCGTGACGGCCTCCCCGTACCGGACGTCGCGGACCTCGCGCCCGGTCGCGCGCAGGTCGTTCTGGAGCTTGCCCGCGCGCTGGTGGTCGACGGTGAGGGTGGCGAGGCGGAAGCGGCGCCGGGTGATCGTGCCGAGGGTGTCGATGGCCTCGCCGACCGCGCCCCCGTAGGCGCGGATGAGGCCGCCCGCGCCGAGTTTGACGCCGCCGTAGTAGCGGGTGACGACGGCGACGACGTACCGCATGTCCCTGCGGGTCAGCATCTGGAGCATGGGGAGCCCGGCCGTGCCGCCCGGTTCGCCGTCGTCGCTGGCCTTCTGCACGGACGCGTCGGCGCCGATGACGTACGCCCAGCAGTTGTGCGTGGCGTCGGCGTACTCCTTGCGGACGGACGCGATGAAGTCCTGGGCCTCCCGCTCGGTGGCCGCCGGGGCGAGCGCGCACAGGAAGCGGGAGCGGTTGACCTCGGTCTCGTGCACGCCCGCGCGGGCGACGGTTCGGTACTCGTCCTGCATCCGGTCAGCCTACGGGGCGTCCGGTCAGTGCTTCCTCCCGCGCGGGACGATCACCGACGTCAGGAGCGCCGTCCCGCGCGCGAGCGTGCGCCAGGTCGCCGCGTGCCAGGCCAGGACGGCGATCGCGGAGGTGGGGAACTTCACGGCGACCCGCTCCAGGGTGTCGTCCACGCCGTCGCCCGCGAGGTCCAGGACCAGGTCCTCCAGGCCGGGGTTGTGGCCGACCAGGAGGAGCGTCTCGACCTCGGGCGGCGTCTCACGCAGGACGTCCAGGATCTCGGGGACATCGGCGCCGTACAGCCGGGCGTCGTGGCGTACGGGAGGCGGGGTGCCCCACTCCGCCGACGCCAGCTCCCAGGTACGGCGGGCACGTTCGGCTGTCGAGCACAGGGCGAGGTCGGGCAGACAGTCTGCCTCGGCAAGCGCCCGCCCGGCAGCGGGGGCGTCCCGCAGACCCCGGGGCCCGAGCGGACGGTCATGATCGGGCACCCCGTCGGGCCAGGCGGACTTCGCATGCCGCAGAACGACCAGCCGACGCAGGGCACCGGCACCGGCGGGAACGAAACGGCTCTCCTCGGGCTCGCTCGCGCGGGCACGCGTGAAGCCGACGCCGTCGCCTTCTGCGGCACCCCCAGCGCGGGCGCGCGCGAAACCGACGCCGCTCCCCTCCTGGCCACCTCCCGCGCGGGCACGGCCGGCATGGGCGTCGCCGCCTTCTCCGACACTTCCGGCGCGTGCGCGCGCCAAGCCGACACCACTCACGCCACCTCCCGCGCGGGCGCCTGCGAAACCCGCGCCGCCGTCTCCCGCGTGCGCGCGCGGCGCGTTCACGTCAGGGTCCCGAGGTCGCGGGCGAGGTCGAGGCCGAGGAGGCGGTCGGCGTACGCGTACGTCTCGAAGCGGGCGCCGTCGGGGAGGGTGGGGTCGGTCTCGACGGTGCGCAGGACGGCGAGGACCGCCGGGATGTCGAGGTCGTCCTCCCAGGCGTGGCGCAGGCGCGCGCGTACGGGGTCGGGGACCGGGCGTGAGGGGCGGCGGGCCCAGTCGGCGACGGCGTGCCGCCAGCGCGTCAGGGTCTCGCGGGCCTCGCTGACCGCGTCCTCGTCGAGCCTGAGGGCCGTCCCCCGGCGCACGGCGAGCAGCGCGAGGCGCAGGGCGGCCGGGTCGGTGTCCCAGGCCGCCGAGGGGCTCGTCACGCCCTCCACGGGGGCCACGGCGAGCACCAGCCCGTCGGGCCCGGCGGCGCTCTCCTGCGCGACGTGCACCACCTGGGCTTCCCCGAGTCCCGCCCCGACGTCCCGGCTGTCCTCGAAGGGCCGCGCCCCGAGCGCCACCGCCCCGGCCCGCAGCTCGGCCTGGTCCCGCTCCCCGGTGAGCAGCGCCCACACGGGCGTGCCGCCGAGTTCGAGCGCCCGCACGAGGAGGTCGGCGACGAGCAGCACCCTCAGCGACCCCGTCCCGTACCCCGAGGCATGCACCTCGACGCGGGTGAGACCACGGCGGACAGGGGCTGCGGAGACGGACTGGCCGGTACGGGCGTCGATGATGCGGAGCACGGGGCGAGCGTAGGCGGCCCGGCGCCCGCGCGCAGTTCGATGGAGCGGAAACGACGGGAAAGGCACGGAAACAGGACACCGGTGACACGTCCCGCCCGCGCGCGGGCCGTCGCCGCCCTCCCGCGCGCGTACGGACACCCCGGAATCCCCCGCACCCTCCGGAGGTTGGCACCAGCGACACTTCATCCGCGTCCCCTGGAGGCCACCCGTGTACGGCGACGAGGCAACGATCCGCAAGATCCTCACCGAGAGCGGCGACACCTGGGCCGTGGTGGGCCTGTCGACGAACCCCGCGCGTGCGGCGTACGGGGTCGCCGAGGTGCTCCAGCGGTTCGGGAAGCGGGTCGTGCCGGTGCACCCGAAGGCGGAGACGGTGCACGGGGAGCAGGGGTACGCGTCCCTCGCGGAGATCCCGTTCCCCGTGGACGTGGTGGACGTGTTCGTGAACAGCGACCTCGCGGGCGCGGTGGCCGACGAGGCCGTGGCGAAGGGCGCGAAGGCCGTGTGGTTCCAGTTGGGCGTGGTCGACGAGGACGCGTACGCGCGCACGCGTGCGCAGGGCGTCGACATGGTCATGGACCGCTGCCCCGCGATCGAGATCCCCAGGCTGGGCCGGTAGGCCGGAGGGCGTTGTCGGACCCGGCGGCCATACTGGCGGTGTGAACTCACCGTCCCCCGAACGCGTCCCGGTCGTCGTCATCGGCGCGGGCCCCGCAGGGCTCGCCGTCGGCACGATCCTGCGGGCCGCGTCGGTGGAATGCGTGGTGCTGGAGGCGGAGAGCCGCGCGTTCATCGAACAGCGCCCGCGCGCGGGCGTGCTGGAGGAGTGGGCGGTGCGCGCACTGGACCGCCGGGGCCTGGCGCACCGCCTGCTGGAGCGGGCCGAGCGGCACACGGCGTGCGAGTTCCGCTTCGGCGGTGCCGGGTACCGCTTCGCGTACGGCGAGCTGACGGGCCGCCACCACTACGTGTACCCGCAGCAGTTGCTGGTCACGGACCTCGTCCGGGAGTACGCGGACGTGCGCGCCGGGGACGCCCGTTTCGGGGTCCGGGACGTCGGGATCGACGGCCTCACGACCGGCCGCCCCACGGTGTCGTACACCGACCCCACGGGCGAACGGCGGCTGCTGCACTGCGACTTCGTGGTCGGCGCGGACGGCGCGCGCGGGGTGAGCCGTACGGCGATACCGGAGAGGCACGCGCGGGTGGCCCGGCACGACTACGGCATCGGCTGGCTGGCGCTCCTCGCGCAGGCGCCGCCGTCCTCGGACTGTGTGCTGTTCGGCGTGCATCCGGACGGGTTCGCCGGGCACATGGCGCGCAGCCCCGAGGTGACCCGGTACTACCTCCAGTGCCCGCCCGGGGACGACCCGGACGACTGGCCGCCGGAGCGCGTGTGGGCGGCCCTGCGGACGCGGCTCGCGGCGGCCGGCGCCCCCTCACCCGCCGAGGGCGAGCTGATCGAGAAGCGCGTCCTGGACATGCACGACTACGTGGTCGAGCCCATGACGTACGGGCGCCTCTTCCTCGCCGGGGACGCTGCGCACCTGATCGCGCCGATCGCGGCGAAGGGCCTGAACCTCGCGCTGCACGACGCGTTCCTGCTCGGCGACGCGCTGGTGGCCTACCTGCTGCGGGGCGACGGGCGGGGGCTCGACGGGTACTCGGACGCGTGTCTGCGCCGCGTGTGGGACTACCAGGAGTTCTCGCAGTGGCTGTCGGAGGTCTACCACGGCTCCGCGAGCGGTGACCCCTTCCGCGCGGGAACGTCGTTCGCGCGGCTGCGGCGGCTGTTCACGTCACCGGCGGCGGCCACGGCGTTCGCGGAGCAGTACCTGGGCAGCGCCGAGCACTACTGAGGCGGGCCCTACTGAGCCGGGCCCTGCTGAGGCGGTGTGTCCGAGCCCGTCTCGGTCATCCGGTGGTCCGCCACGTTCAGTGCCTCCGCGACCAGCCGCTCCAGGTGGCTGTGGCGCAGCGAGTAGATCACCCGCCGTCCCTCCTTGCGCGTGGTCACCAGCCCCGCCAGCCGTAGCCGCGCGAGGTGCTGGCTCACCGCCGGACGGGCCGCGCCGCACACCTCCGTGAGCGTCCCGACGTCCGCCTCTCCCTCCTTCAGGGCGTGCAGCAGGGTCAGGCGGGTGCGGTCGCCCAGCAGTGCGAGGAGTTCGGCGGCGAGGGCGAACTGTTCCTCGCCCGGGGTGTGTGGGTGCACATGGTGTGCAGATGAAAGGTGCATGCGTGCGCTCATACGCACATAATGCGGCGGAGGGCGGGGTAAGTCCAGGGCGAGGGAAGGGGAACGCGATGAGCGGACAGCACCACCACGAGCACGAGCACCCGCAGGGACACGAGCACGGACACGCGCACCCGCACCCACTCCGCCACCGCCTGGCCCACCTCCTGCGCCCCCACTCCCACGAGACCGCCGACAAACTGGACCCCGCCCTGGAGTCCTCCGCGCGCGGCATGCGGGCCCTGTGGATCTCGCTCGCGGTCCTCGGCCTGACCGCCCTCACCCAAGGCGCCGTCGTCGCCGTCTCCGGCTCCGTCGCCCTCCTCGGCGACACCGTACACAACGCGGCGGACGCGCTCACCGCCGTCCCTCTGGGCATCGCCTTCGCCCTGGGCCGCCGCGCGGCGACCCGGCGCTTCACGTACGGCTACGGCCGGGCCGAGGACCTCGCGGGCATCGTGATCGTGCTGACGATCGCGGCGTCGGCGGCGTTCGCGGGGTGGGCGGCGCTTGACCGGCTCCTGGACCCGCGTCCCGTCGACCACGTCGGGGCGGTGGCCGTCGCCGCGCTGGCCGGTTTCGCCGGGAACGAGTGGGTGGCCCGCTACCGCATCCGCGTCGGCCGCGAGATCGGCTCGGCCGCGCTGGTCGCCGACGGCCTGCACGCCCGCACCGACGGGTTCACCTCGCTCGCGGTGCTGCTCGGCGCGGGCGGCTCCGCCCTGGGCTGGCAACTCGCCGACCCCATCGTGGGGTTGGCCATCACCGCGGCCATCGTCCTCGTCCTGCGCGACGCCGCCCGCGAGGTGTTCCGGCGCGTCATGGACGCGGTCGACCCCGCCCTCACGGACCGCGCGGAAACAGCCCTCCGCGAGGTCCACGGCGTGCGCGACGTCAGCGAGCTGCGCCTGCGCTGGATAGGCCACCGCCTGCGCGCGGAGGTCGCACTCGTAGTGGACGGCGAGGCAACCCTCCGCGCGGCCCACGAAATCGCGGTAAACGCGGAACACGCCCTCCTCCACACCGTCCCCCGCCTCACAGCAGCCCTGGTCCACGCGGACCCGGCACCACAACAGGGCCTAGCGGACCCGCACTTGAGGCTGGCGCACCATGCCCGGGCGTGAGGGCGACGGACCGCACCCCGGCCGAGTCGGGCAGAGCCTCGCCGGACAAGCCGAGTCAGCCACCGAACCGAGCCCCACCGAACACCCCAGGGCAGCCACCGAACCGCGCCTCGCCGCGCGAGCCACGCCGACCTGGCCCGGACAAGGCACCCCGCCCACACGGCCCCGGCCAAGTGGGGCCCCGCCGAACGGACTTCACCCAACAGCGAGCCCCGCCCCCACCAC
>NZ_LIRL01000623.1 GCF_001419795.1 Streptomyces niveiscabiei | reverse complement strand
CTGCTGGCCGCGTTCCGCCGCGACGAGACAGCCCTCGAACGCTACGCGGACGGCCTCGCCGCCGGCACGGCAGGCGCCTGGCCGACGATCGAACACCGCAGCCAGCCCCTGGTGGAGGCCGCCTCCATCGCCCTCGCCCTGCGCCTCACCCGCCCCCTCCTGTGGGACCGCCTCGACGACGCCGTCCAGCAGCGCGCCGCCGCCTGGCTCACCGACGGCCTCACCGCCGAACCCTGGCCCTGCAACTGGGAGTTGTTCCCCGTCACCGTCGGCGGCTTCCTCGCCTCCATCGGCCACGAACCCGAAGCCTCCCACCGTGCCATCGACCACGGCCTCGAACGCATCGAGCAGTGGTACGTCGCCGACGGCTGGTACACCGACGGCGACGGCCGCAAGTTCGACTACTACAACGGCTGGGCCATGCACCTCTACCCGGTCCTGCACGCGTGGCTCGCGGACGACGAGAAGCTCCTCGACCTCTACGGAGGCCGCCTGGAACGCCATCTCGCCGACTACGCCCGCCTGTTCGGCGCCGACGGCGCGCCGATGCACCAGGGCCGCTCCCTCACCTACCGCTTCGCGACGACGGCCCCCCTCTGGCTCGGCGCCCTCACCGGCCGCACCCCCCTGAAGCCCGGCGAGACCCGCCGCCTGGCCTCCGGCGCCCTGAAGTACTTCCTGGACCGCGACGCGGTCTCCCCGCAGGGCCTCCTCACCCTGGGCTGGCACGGCCCCGACTCCGGTGTCCTGCAAGGCTATTCGGGCCCGGCGTCCCCCTACTGGGCCAGCAAGGGCTTCCTCGGCCTCCTCCTGCCCCCGGAGCACGAGGTCTGGACAGCCGTGGAAACCCCGTCCCCCGCGGAGCGCGAGGACGCCCTCACCCCGCTGACCGCCCCCAACTGGCTGCTCCAGTCGACGAGTTCGGACGGCATCGTCCGCCTCCACAACCACGGCAGCGAGGACACCCGCTACGACCCGTACTACACGCGCCTCGCCTACTCGACGATCACGACCCCCGCGCCCGTTCCCGACAACAGCGTGCTCATCGGCGACGACCCCACCCGCACGGACATCACCCCCCTCGGCACGGGCCCCGACTGGATCGCGTCCCACCACACGACGGCCACGGACGCCCGCGTCACGAGCGTCACCCTCGCCCAAGGGGCCCTGGAAGTACGGGCGTTCCTCGTGTCGGGCGCCCCCGAGGGAACCCCCGTCCGCATCACGGGCTGGTCCGCGTCCGAAGGCACCCGCTCCGACCTCGTGACGGTGAAGGGCGAGCGCACCGGCCCCGGCCCGACCCTGTTCGTCGCCCTGGCGAGGCTCACCGGCGAGGCGGAACCAGGGGAGTTGAGAGAGGCGGTCGACGTGGAGACCACGGGAGAAGGGGAGTTGACGGTCCGGTGGGCCGGAGGCGGTTCGGTGAACGTCCGGATCGGCGTCGGCGAGGTCACCGTCAGCCGCCGGGACCATCCGGCTGCCGGAGCGTGATCGCTTCGCTACAGTGGTCGACATCGCGGACGGGGGCCGGAGGTTGGCGATGCGGGAGGCTCGGCGTTTCTTCATCGCCCTGGGCGTCGAGCGCTACCCGAACCTCCCCGAGCACGAACAACTCGGGAGCGTACCCTCCGACATCCGCGCGGTACGCGAACTCCTCGCCGGGTTCGGCTACCAGCACGTCCTGCCCGGACTCGGCGAGTACGACAGCGCGGACCAGATCCGGCAGAAACTCCGGCACTGGTCCGCCGACGCCGCCCTCACCCCCGACGACGTCGTCGTCTTCTACTACGCCGGACACGGCCTCGTACAGGACCGGGACCGCCACTACCTGCTGTGCTGGGACTCGCGGGACGACGAGGACGCCGCGACGACCGCCCTGGCCACCGAGGACCTGGTCCGCATCCTGTGCCGGGGCGACCTGAGCCACCTCCTCCTCGTCCTCGACACCTGCGCGGGCGCGGCGGGCGGCGCCGACGCGACGGCCCTCGCCCTCCAGACGATCGCCTACCGGCGCGGCGGCTCCGGGACCGCCGGCGGACTCTGGTTCCTGGCCTCCGCCCGCCGCAAGGACCTCGCCGAGGAAGGCCGGTTCGCCACCGCGCTGCCCGCCGCCGTCCAGATCACCACCGAACGCACCGGCCAACGCCAGCAGTTCCTCGACCTGACCGAACTGGTCAAGGCCGTCAACGAACGCTTCGAGGCCGACGGCACCGGCCAACGCGCCGAACTCGCCAGCGGGTTGGTCACCGGACTCGCCCCCTTCCTCCCCAACGCCGACTACCGCGAGGCGCTCCCGCCCATCGGCACCGACCTCGAACTCCAGCGCAGAGCCGCCACGCTGGACCTCGTCGACCACTTCGGGCCCCGATCACGCGGCGTCGAGTTCGAGTCCGAGCACGGCCTCTACTTCAGCGGCAGAACCCGCGTCCTCACCGAACTCACCAGGTGGCTCACCGCACTTGAGGGCGACGGCCGGGGCCGCGTCGTCACCGGACCGCCGGGCTGCGGCAAGTCCGCCGTACTCGGCCGGGTCGTCGCCCTCTCCGACCCCGGCTACCGGGCCCGCTTCGACCTCGACACCCTCGACCCCGCCACCGTCGTCCCCGAGAACTGCGTGACGGCCGCCGTGCACGCCCGGCACAAACGGCTCGACGAGATCGTCGACCGCATCGCCGTCCACCTCGGCATCGACGCCGACGGCACGGCCGCGCTCCTCCAGGAACTCACCCGGCGCGGGCGCGCGGGCTCCCCGACCGTCATCGTCGTGGACGCCGTCGACGAGGCCGGCTCCGACACCGCCGCCGACGCGGGCGGCCACGGCGAACCCCGGCGCATCACCCGGGAGTTGCTCCGACCCCTGTCCGAGATCCCCGGCGTACGGCTCCTCGTGGGCACCCGCCCCGAACTCGTCGGCCCGCTCGGCGCCACCTTCCACCCCATCGACCTCGACCGCCCCGGCTACCGCGCGGAGCGCGCCGACGTCGCCGGGTACGTCACCAAGATGCTCCTCGCCGAAGAGGAACCCCACGTCCGCAGCCCCTACCGGGACAAGCCCGCACTCGCCCGGGAAGTCGCGGCCGGAGTCGCCGCCAAAGCCGCCGGGGTCTTCCTCTACGCCCGCACCACCGCCCGCACCCTGCGCTCCGACCTCACCCCCGTCGACGTCCACCGCCCCGGCTGGGCCGACGACCTCCCCAGCGAGATCGGCGAGGCGTTCGACGACTACCTCGCCCGCTTCGGCCCCGACCAGCCCCGGGTACGCCGCATGCTCCTCCCCCTCGCCTTCTCCGAAGGCACCGGCCTGCCCCGGGGCCGGATCTGGACGTCCCTCGCCACCGCCCTCTCCGGCAGAGAATGCACAGAAAGCGATATCACCTGGTTGCTGGACGTCGCCGGCGCGTACGTCGCCGAAGTCGTCGACGACGACCGGCGCTCGGTGTACCGGCTCTACCACAAGGCCCTCGCCGAACACCTGCGGCGAGCCGCCGCCGGGCGCACCACCTCCGAGGTCCAGGCCGCCGTCCACCGCGCCCTCGCCGACGTCGTCCCCGCCCTCCCCGACGGCGGCCGGGACTGGTTCTCCGCGCCGCCCTACGTACGCCAGCACCTCGCCACCCACGCGGCGGCGGCCGGGCTCCTCCCCGACCTCATCGGCGATCCCGGGTTCCTGCTGGCCTGCGAACCCCTGGGCCTGCTGCGGGCGTTGGCGTCCGTCGACGGGGACGCGCCGCGGCGGATCAGGACCGCGTACGAGCAAGTCGCCCATCGCCTCACCCCTGACCGGCCGTTGGGTGACCGGGCGGCCGACCTTCAGCTCTCCGCGCGGCGTTGCGAAGCCGACGAACTCGCCGAGCGCATCGACGGGTTGGGGGTTTCGCTGCCCTGGACCGCACGGTGGGCCTGGTGGTCGGCCAGCGGTACGCATCGGTTGTTGAGCGGGCATGCGGATCGGGTGGACTGTGTCGCCGTCGGGGATCTCGACGATCGGCCCATCGCCGTGACCGGCAGTCCTGACGCGACAGTTCGGGTGTGGGACCTCACGACGCAGCGGCAGATCGGGGAGCCGTTGCGTCGTGAGGTCCCACAC
>NZ_LIRL01000622.1 GCF_001419795.1 Streptomyces niveiscabiei | reverse complement strand
GTCGTACGCCGCGCCGCCCGCCGCATCGGCCAGGCCGCACGCGGCGCGGCGTACGACGTCGAGGGCGGCGTCGTCGCCGGAGCGGGCGGCCTTGCGGAGGGCTTTCCAGTCGAGGTGGACGGAGTCGGGGCCGCCGATGAGGCCGAGGCCGGCGGCGGTGCCGGGGCCGTGGCGGTCGAAGAGGTCCTCGATGATCGCGGCGGGGCTGCAATAGGGGCCGAGGCAGTCGTTGGCGCCGCACTGGCAGACCCGGTCCCCGGGCTCGACCGGCATGTGCCCGAACTCGCCCGCGTTCCCGGAGTCGCCGTGCAGGACGGTGTTGTCGAGGACGATCCCGGCCCCGACGCCGGTCCCGAGGTAGACGAAGAGGAAGCTCCCGGCCCGCTCGGCGCCCCCGATCCACCGTTCCCCTATGGCGGCGGCGGTCGCGTCGTTGTCGAGGGCGACGGGCAGCCCGGTGGCCTCGGCGAACATCTCGGTGAGCGGCACCCGCCCCCACCCGGGAAAGTTGGGCGGCGAGACGACGGCCCCGGTGGTCCCGTCGAGGGGTCCGGGCGCCGCGACGCCGAGCCCGAGGAGCCGCGCGCGGTCGACGCCGGCGCGCTCGACGAGCCGCAGGGCGGCCCGGGACACGCGGTCCACGATGCCGGCCGGGTCCCCGGGGTCGGTGAGTCTGAGCCGCCGGCTGCCGACGACCTGCCCCGCGAGGTCGACGACGACGATGACGGCGGCGTCGGGATCGAGGTGCACACCGACCGCGTACGCCCCGTCCGCCCGCAGCGACAGCAGCGTACGGCGCTTGCCCCCGTTGGACGGCGCCTGCCCGGACTCGGCGACGAGCCCGGCGTCGAGGAGCTTGCGGACGACGTTGGAGACGGTCTGGTTGGTGAGGCCGGTCAGCGCGGCGAGCTCGACGCGGCTGATCTCCCCGGACGTCCGGACGGCGTCGAGGACGACGGCCTGGTTGTAGCCACCGACGCGCGGCAGGTTCGTGCCGCTCGGCGTCGTCACCGGACTCCCCTGGGGCACGCGTGCCTCGTCCGTCACACTCTGTGCCCGCGTCTGCTGCGTCACCCGTACCACCTGGACCCCTCACCTCGGACGGCCGCTCCCCCAGAGCGCCCCGCAGGCCGAAAGTTTACACTCCGGAAGCATTGACTTAATCCATCAATTGGATTTAGCTGACGCCCATCAAATCCGGTCGCACGGGCTGGGTGATGTGGCACCGAGGCCAGGTCAGAGCGGTGCACCCACTCGCCCCTGTGGCCGGAAAGAGCCGTAGAACATCTCGTCATTTCCCAGGTTTCGCGCCCCGGAGGAACCACTGTGCGCACGAGAATCGTCACCGCCGCGGCGTTCACCGCCGCCACCGCACTGGCTGTCACCGCCTGTGGTTCGGGTTCGTCAGGCAGTTCGTCCAAGACCGTCAAGGTCGTCTACTGGCAGAACCTGAACAGCACGGTCAAGCTCCAGGCGAACTTCCTCGCGTCCGCCGTGAAGGAGTTCCAGGCGGCCAACCCCGGCACCAAGGTCCAGCTGGTCCCGGTCACCGCCTCCGAGAACGACTACTACACGAAGATCCAGCTCATGATGCGGTCCCCCTCGACCGCCCCGGACCTCGTCTACGAGGACACCGCGCTGATCAACTCCGACATCGCGGGCGGCTACCTCAAGCCCCTCGACGCGTACACCGCGCGGTGGGCCGACTGGTCCCAGTACGCGGCGGCGGCGAAGGGCGCGGTCACGGGCGCCGCCGACGGCAAGGTGTACGGCGTCCCGGACAACACCGACACGCGCGGCATCTGGTACAACAAGCAGCTCTTCCAGAAGGCCGGCATCGCCGTCCCGTGGCAGCCGAAGACCTGGGCGGACGTCCTGACGGCCGCGCGCACGGTCAAGGCGAAGCTCCCCGGCGTCACCCCGCTGAACCTCTACACCGGCCAGGCGGGCGGCGAGGCGTCCTCGATGCAGGGCTTCGAGATGCTGCTGTACGGCACGCAGGCCGCCGGGAACTCGCTGTACAACTCCTCCCAGAAGAAGTGGGTCGTCGGCAGCCAGGGCTTCAAGGACGCCCTCGACTTCGTGCACACCGTCTACAACGACGGCCTCGGCCCGGCCAAGGAGCAGGCGCTCGGCGCCAACTTCGGCACCACGGTCGGCACGGAACTCATCCCGCAGGGCAAGCTCGCGATCGACATCGACGGCTCGTGGATGCCGAACAACTGGGGGACGACGAGCCCGACGCCGTGGAAGGAGTGGAACACGGTGATGGGGACGGCCGCGATGCCGACCCAGAACGGCCAGGCGCCCGGCGCGACCAGCATGTCCGGCGGCTGGGCCTGGTCGGTCCCGGCGAAGGCCAAGAACCCCGACCTGGCCTGGAAGTTCCTCTCCGGGACGCTCCAGACGAAGGCCAACTCCGCGAAGTGGAACATCATCAACGCCAGCATCGCCGTGCGCAGCGACGTCGCCGCCGACCCGGAGTACCTGAAGGCCGTCCCGACCAACAAGTTCTTCACCACGCTGGTCGCCGACACCCACTACCGCCCCGGTCTGCCCGAGTACAACCAGGTCTCGACGGCGATCCAGAAGGCGATGGAGTCGGTGACGACGGGACAGGCGTCCGTCGACAAGGCCGCAGACACGTACGACAACGATGTCAAGTCGGCGGTCGGCGGTGACCACACGGTCGAGGGCACCCAGTGACCGCCGTCTCCCCCCTGGCGCCCCGCGAGAAACGCTCTCGCGGGGCCGCCCCCGCGCCCGTCGTCCGCTCGCTGCTGCGCGGGCTGCCGACCGTCCCGGCGGTGATCCTGCTCGCCGTGTTCCTCGCCGGTCCGATCGCGTACTGCGTCTACTACGCGTTCACGGACATGCAGTTGACCGGCACGTCCGGCACGAACTTCGTCGGCTTCGACAACTTCACTCGCGCGTTCAAGGACGACGACTTCCTCAACGCCGTGAAGCTGACCCTCGTGTTCGTCGTCGGCTCGGCGGTCGTCGGGCAGAACACGCTGGGCCTCGCGCTCGCGCTGATGATGCAGAAGGCCAGCAAGCCGGTCCGCTCGGTCATCAGCGGCGTCGTCATCGCCGCCTGGGTGCTGCCCGAGGTCGTCGCCGGGTACCTGATGTACGCCTTCTTCTTCGACCAGGGCTCGCTGAACTCGCTCCTCGACGCGATCGGCCTGCCCACCCAGAACTGGCTGTACACGATGCCGATGCTGGCGGTGTGCCTGGCCAACGTGTGGCGCGGTACGGCGTTCTCGCTGATGGTGTTCACCGCCGCCATCAACGACGTACCGGCCGAACTCACCGAGGCCGCCGAGATGGACGGCGCGGGCGCCTGGCAGCGGCTGTGGCGGGTGACGCTTCCGGTGATCAGGCCGACGATCCTGACGAACCTGATGCTGATCACCCTCCAGACCCTGTCGGTCTTCGGGCTGATCTACACGATGACGCGCGGCGGTCCCGGCAACAAGAGCGAGACCCTGCCGATCTTCATGTACCAACAGGCGTTCCAGAACAGCCTGATCGGCTACGGCACGGCGATCGCGCTGGTGCTGCTCGTGGTCGGCGCCCTGTTCTCGATCGTGTACATCCGCCTGCTCAAGATGGAGGACGACTGATGGCCGCCGCCCTCGCCACCCCGCCCGTCTCGAAAGCCCCCACGGCACCGGCCGCGCCGCGCAGACGCCGGTTGCGGCCGGGCAAGTTGGCGGTGAACGTCGTCCTGCTCGCGGTGTCCGTCCTGTACGTCCTGCCGCTGCTGTGGATGGTCCTCGCCTCGGTCAGCGACCTCAACACCTTCCGGCTGAAGCTGCCCGACGCCCTCACGCTGGACAACTTCGACGCGGTCCTCAACGTCGACACGACCTTCCGCCCGATGCTCAACAGCCTGCTGCTGTGCGGTTTCGGTACGGCGATCACGGTCGCGGCGTCGATCCTGTGCGCGTACCCGCTGTCCCGGTACCGCTCGCGGGTGCGGCGGCCGTTCCTGTACACGATCCTGTTCTCGACGGGGCTGCCCATCACCGCCGTGATGATCCCCGTCTACAGCATGTTCGTGCAGGTCGATCTCATCGACTCGATGCCGGGGACGACCCTGTTCCTGGCCGCGTCCTCGCTGCCGTTCGGGATCTGGCTGATGAAGAACTTCATGGACGGCGTGCCGGTCGTCCTGGAGGAGGCCGCGCGGATCGACGGCGCGAACACGATGCAGGTGCTGTGGCGGGTGGTGCTGCCGCTGATGCGTCCCGGGGTCGTCGTGGTCACCATCTTCACGTTCATCGGCATGTGGGGGAACTTCTTCGTCCCCTTCATCCTGCTGCTGTCGCCGGAGAAACTCCCCGCGTCCGTCAGCGTGTTCACCTTCCTCAGCGCCCATGACCAGACGCAGTACGGGCAGTTGTCGGCGTTCTCGATCATCTACTCGCTGCCCGTCGTCATGCTGTACCTGCTGCTGGCCCGCAAGCTGGGCGGCGGGTTCGCGCTCGGCGGCGCGCTCAAGGGCTGAACTCTCCCTGGGCAACGCCGACTTCCCCCACTTCTGCTACGGAGATCCACATGCACAACGACCGTGACGTCACCGAACAGCGGCTGCGCCGGGTGCTGGAGGAACGCATCCGGCCCGCCGTCCACGCCAGAGCGGTACCCCTCTCGGTCGAGGCGTGGGACGTGCCGGGCGAACCGGTGCCGGTCGGCGAGGGGCTCGCCGCTCCCTTCCGGCCGGTGAAGGTCGGCGACCCGTGGGGGCCCGCCTGGACGACGAGCTGGTTCAAGGTGACCGGGACCGTACCGGCCGAGTGGGCGGGCCTGCCGGTGGAGGCAGTCCTCGACCTCGGGTTCGGCACGCACTCGGCCGGCTTCTCCGCCGAGGGCCTCGTCTACCGGGCCGACGGCACCGCCGTGAAGGCCCTCAACCCGCGCAACACCTGGCTCCCGGTCACCGAACAGGCCGAAGGCGGCGAGGAGTTCACCGTCTTCATCGAGGCCGCCGCCAACCCGGTCGTCATGCACACCGGCCAGGACCAGGTGCAGTTCGTCCCCGTCTCGGTCGGCGGCCCGGCCCCCTGGCTCGGCGACCCGGCGGCCGACCCGGGCGCCCCGGTCTACCGGCTGCGCCGCATGGACCTGGCCGTCGTCGACCGCGAAGTCCACGAACTCACCCAGGACTTCGACGTCCTCGGCCAGCTCATGCACGAGCTCTCCCCCGACGACCCGCGCCGCTGGCAGATCCTGCGCGCGATCGAACTCGCCCTGGACGCCATCGACTTGCGGGACATCAGCGGTACGGCGGCGCAGGCCCGCGCCGCGCTCGCCCCCGCCCTCGCCTCCCCCGCGCACGCGGGCGCCCACCGCGTCACCGCCGTCGGCCACGCGCACATCGACACGGCGTGGCTGTGGCCGCTGCGCGAGACGGTCCGCAAGGTGGCCCGCACGGTCTCCAACGTCACCCAGCTCATGGACGACCACCCCGAGTTCAGGTTCGTCATGTCCCAGGCCCAGCAGCTCGCCTGGCTCAAGGAGCACCGGCCCGAGGTGTACGCGCGCGCCCAGGAGAAGGCGAAGACGGGCCAGTTCCTGCCGACCGGCAGCCTCTGGGTCGAGCCGGACACCAACATCAGCGGCGGCGAGGCGCTGGTGCGCCAGTTCGTGCACGGAAAGCGGTTCTACCTCGACGAGTTCGGCGTCGAGACCGAGGACATGTGGCTGCCGGACACCTTCGGCTACAACGCGGCCCTCCCCCAGATCATGAAGCTGGCCGGGGTGAAGTGGTTCCTCACGCAGAAGATCTCCTGGAACACCACCAACAAGTTCCCGCACCACACGTTCTGGTGGGAGGGCATCGACGGCACCCGGATCTTCAGCCACTTCCCGCCGGTCGACTCCTACAACGGCGACCTGTCCGGCGCCCAGGTCGCCGTTGTAGGAGTC
>NZ_LIRL01000621.1 GCF_001419795.1 Streptomyces niveiscabiei | reverse complement strand
CTTGCCGCTCGGCGTCAGCGGAAGCGCGTCCAGCGCGACCACGGCCGCGGGGACGAACGCCGCCGGCAGCTCCCGCGCCAGTTCCTGGCGTACGGCGTCGGTCTCGAGCCGCGCGCCGGGGACCGGCTCGACGTACGCCGTCAGCGTGTGGTCGCCCTCGCCGTCCTCGGTGGCGACCACGCAGGCCGCCGCCACCTCGGGCAGCGCGACGNNCACCTTGACCTGCCGGTCGGCGCGGCCCACGAACTCCAGCCCTCCGGCGCCCTGCCGCACCAGGTCCCCGGTGCGGTACATCCGTGTCCCGGGCGCGCCGTACGGATCGGCGACGAACCGTTCGGCGGTCGCCGCGAACCGGTGCGCGTACCCGCGGGCCAGCCCCTCACCGGCGATGTACAGCTCCCCGGTGGCGCCGGGCGGCACGGGCCGCAGGCCGGGGCCGAGGACGTGGCACCGGGCGTAGGGGGCCGGGTGCCCGATCGGCGGGTCGCCGTCCGTGCCGGGCCCGCAGCGGCCGACGGTCGTGTAGACGGTGGCTTCGGTGGGCCCGTACGCGTTGACGACCACGGCGTCCGGGGCGCGCCGCCGGATCTCCCGGACTAGGTCGCCGGGGAGCGGTTCCCCGCCGAACACGTAGTGTCCGGCGTGTTCGTCGGCCCACTCGGCCTGTCTGACCCGCCGGTAGACCGACGGCACCCCGGGCAGCAGGCTCCCGGTCCACGCCTCCCCGTCGAGCAGCGAGTGCAGGTTGCGGACGAGGTCGACGCTGCCGCCGGCCAGCAGCGGGACGAGGAGTTCCAGGACGGACGGGTCGAAGCTGAGCGAGGTCGCCCCGAGCACGCGGGCGAACGCGGCGTCCCCCAGCTCCTCACGGATCCAGGAGGCGAAGGCGAGGACGCTGCGGTGCGCGACGACCACGCCCTTGGGCCGCCCGGTGGATCCCGAGGTGTGGATGACGTATGCCGCGTTGCCGGGGCCCGCCGGTACGGGGTCGGCGGTGGGGCCCCCGCCCTCCGGTGTCATCGCCCCCGGCAGGCCCGCGGCCGCCTCCGGGGTCGTCAGCGTGACGCGCGGGCGGGCGTCATCGAGGAGATACGCCACCCGGCCCCGCGGGTAGGCGGGGTCGACCGGCACGTACGCGGCCCCCGCCTTCAGCACCCCGAGGACGGCGACCGCCAGGTCCACGGTCCTCGGCAGCACGACCGCGACGACGTCCTCGGGCCCGACCCCACGCCCGGCCAGCCGCCGCGCCAGCTCCCCGGCACGGGCGTCGAGTTCGCCGTAGGTGAGCCGTCCGTCCCGGTCGCGTACGGCGATCCGGCCGGGGTGCCGCACGGCCACCGCCTCGAACGCCGCCGCGACCGTCTCGGGCTCCCCGCGCAGGAAGCGGGACAGCGGCAGGCCGCCGCTCCCCTCGGCGGTGATCGCGCGCAGCAGTTCCAGGTACTCGGCGGTCAGCGCGGCGGCGGTCCGTTCGGTGAACAGCTCCGTGCTGAACTCCAGGCACGCCGTCAGTTCGTCCTGCCCTTCCCGGTCCTCGGTGATCAGGGTCAGGTCGAACTTGGCGGTGCCGGCGGGCATCCCGCCGAACAGGTTCTCCGTCGTGCGGTGCGTGTCGAAGAAGCCGACGGACGCGCCGCCCATCTGCTGCACGGGCGGCAGTTCCTGGTGCACGTAGAACACGTCGAAGAGCGGCGAGCGGCTCGGATCGCGCTGCGTGAGCAGGGAGTTGACGACCCGGTCGAAGGGCACCTCCTGGTGGTCGAGGGCCTCCAGGACGACGGTCCGTACGCGTCCCACGAACGTGGAGAGGGCGGGGTCGCCGGCGAGGTCGGCGCGCAGGGCGACCGTACTGTTGAAGAACCCGACGAGCCCTTGGAGTTCGGGCCGGGTCCGGCCGGTGGTGGGCGTGCCGACGACCAGGTCGTCCTGCCGGCTGTGGCGGGCGAGCAGCAGGTAGAACGCGGCGAGCAGGGTCACGAACAGCGTCGCCGACTCCCGTACCGCGAGCTTGCGCAGCTCTTGTACGAGATCGGCGGGCACGGTGAACGGGTACAGCGCGCCCGTGTGCCCCTTGCGGGCGGGCCGGGGCAGGTCGGTCGGCATCCGCAGCGGCACGACGCCGGTCAACCGGCGTTTCCAGTAGTCCAGTTCGCCGTCCAGCGCGGCGGACTCCACCAGCTCCCGTTGCCAGCGCGCGTAGTCACGGAACCGCACCGGCAGCGCGGGCAGCCGGTGCGCGCGCCCGGTCCGGCGCGCCTCGTACAGCTCGGGCAGCTCCCGTTCGAAGATCCTGGGCGACCCTCCGTCGTTGACGGCGTGGTGCATGGTCACCTGGACGACGTGCTCGCGCTCGGCGACGCGGACGACGAGGAGGCGGACGAGGGGGTCGTACGCGAGGTCGAAGCGGTGCCCGGCGGCCTCGCGGACCAGCGCCCTCGCCGCGTCCTGGGGGTCGGGGGCGGCGGAGACGTCCTCGAAGCGGAAGAAGTCGCCGAGTTCCGGTCTGATCCGCAGGGCGGGGGCGCCGTCGTCGTCCACGAGGTTGGAGCGCAGGACCTCGTGCCGGTCGGCCAGGTCCTCCCACATGCCCCGGACGGCGTCGATGTCCAGGTCGCCGTGGACGTGGCCGACCATCGGGAGGTTGTAGAGGGTGGTGTCCGGGTCGAGCTGGTGGTGGAACCACATGCGTTCCTGCCCGTAGGAGAGCACGAGGCCGTCCTGCGGGGTGACGGGCGGGACGGCGGTGGCCGGGGGCGCGGACCGGGTGCGGATCAGGGTGGCGAGGTCGCCGACGCGGGGGTGGTCGTAGGTGTCGAGGAGGCGGGGGCGGAAGCCGTGGCGTTCCTGGACGCGGTCGGCGAGCTGGAGCGCGATGATCGAGTTGCCGCCTAGCTCGAAGTAGTCGGCTTCGGGGGTGACGGGGGTCTCGGTGCGCAGGAGGTCGTCGAGGGTGGTGCAGAGCCAGGCGGTGACGTCGTCGGGAGTAGGGGCGGGGGCGGGGACCGAGGTAGAGGTAGGGATGGGGGTGGAGGTGGCGACCGACGGGGGTGCGGGATGCTCCGACTGGCGCCCCGGTTCCCCGGCCGCCCCCGCCGACTGCCCGGCCACCCGCACCGGTTCCTGTCCCTTATACACAT
>NZ_LIRL01000620.1 GCF_001419795.1 Streptomyces niveiscabiei | reverse complement strand
GCCGGGGCGGTCGGTGTGGAGGTGGGCTGGGGCAGCGCCGCCGCCTTCAACTTCAGGACCGGTGCCGGGTTTCCGCTGTGGGAGTGGCCGGGCTCCTCCTCCGCCTTGCCGGGTTCCTCCAGCTCGATCCAGCGGTCGATCTTGCCGTCGCCGTAGGTCTGGAGCGTTTTGAACACGAGCTGCTCCGCGTCCGGCAACTGCTTGACGGTGACGGAGACTTCGGCGTCCTCGCCGGTCGGCAGGGGGGCGCCCTTCACTGCGAAGCCGTCCGAAGTCGCCGTCAGGGTCCAGCTCTTGGGGCCGCTCACGTAGGTCACGTCGGCGGGGGCGATGCCCTTCGGGAGGACGACGCGGACTTCCTTGATGCCGGCCGTCGCCGACTCGGACTCTGCGGACCAGGTCAACTCCACGTTCTGGGCGAGGGCCTGGGGGTTGTCGGCGCTCACTTCTACGTGGGCGGCGGCGGATTGGGCGGTGAGGAGGATGAGGGTGGTGGCGGTGAGGGTGGTGAGGGTTTTCTTGAGCATGGTTCGTTGTCTCCAGGCAGGGGTGTAGCGCGGATCGGCTCAACGTCCGTCCGGGGAAGGTCAGTTGGGGTGGGCTGACTTGGCTGCTGGAGGGCCTCTTCGGACAACGACGTGCGCGAGTGTTACGCCACCGGCGCATCTAGGGAGGGTGATGATGCGGGGTGGGAAGACTTGTGCATTGGGGGAGGCGGGGGTGAATCCCGTTAGTGCCTTGAGAGCGGCGGTGCGGTTCCGTATGCCTTGGGCTAGCCGCCAGATGACGCGGTCCGCGCGTTGGAGCAGGGCCGCGACAAGCAGGGCGGCGAGGGCGTGGGCGGCGGTCATGGTCCAGGAAGTGTGCGCTTCTGGGGCGTGGTGGGAGTGTGCGCCCGTGTGATGGCTCGCTGCGAGCCACTGATGCAATCCGCCTTGTGCGAGGGCGCAGGCGAGTGTCATCACGGGCAACGAGCGGGGGCGGCGGGCGCCCAGCAGTCCGAGCACGAACAGCACACCCGCACCGACCAACACGCGCTGCCAGTGGGGAGGTTCGTCGGCGATGAGGTGGTGAGCGGTTGCCCCCAGGGCAGCGCCAACCGCAGCAAAAACACCGGCGCGAGCCACAGGCATAGGCGCGCCAGCGCCTCTTAGGGGCGCGGGGCTGTATCTATTTGCAGCTCCGCTGCGGGGCGCGACAAGCCACGACGAAGCCGCACTCGCCCCAGAACCCCAGCCCATTCCACTCATGGTCCGCCCATCATGAAGCACCAGCTCCCCGGACGGATACGAATCACCCCGTCATCCTGCTCAACCCACCCCCTCGAACACCCCCGCCAACCACTCCAACTGCAACGCGACATGAACCGCGTCCCCACCCTCATGCCCGTTGTACGCGTACGTATGAATTTCCCGCCGAGGCTGCGAACCCCCCACCTCCCCGTACCGATTGAACGCGGCGAACGCACCACTCGGCGGACACACCCGGTCCCGCAGCCCCGTCCCGAAGTGCGCATGGGCCCGAGCCCGCCGGGCGAACGAAACCCCCTCCACATAGGCCAGCGTCCGATACGCAGCCTCCTCGACGCCCCGATGCACGGCCAGATACGCGGCGATCTCCCCGTAGGGCCCCGCGTCGGTGAGATCCAACGCCCGCCGAACCCCGCACAACAACGGCGCGGTCACCAGCGCGGCGACAAGGTCGGGCACCAACCCGGCGACAGCCAGGGCGAGCCCCCCGCCCTGGCTGTTCCCGACGACGGCGACCCGGGACGCGTCGACGCCCGGCAACGTCCGCACCGCCTCGACGGCACGCACCGCGTCGGTGATGAGCCGCCGGTAGTGGTACTGGTACGGATCGAGCAGCCCCCGTACGACAACTCCCGGCCCCCCGGCGACAGTTGGCCCGAGGTCGAGGGTCCCGCCCCCGCCGCTCCCGTAGCTGTCCCCCTGGGCCCGGTTGTCCATGAGCAAGTGCGCGTACCCGGCGTTGACCCAGGTGAGCCGTTCGTGGGACAGCCCCCGCCCGCGCCCGTACCCGGCGTACTCGACGACGGTCGGCAGCGCGTCCGGCACTCCGGCGGGGCGGCTGTACCAGGCCCGGACGGGATGGCCGCCGAACCCGGGGAACGTGACGTCCCAGGTCTCCGTCAGCTTCAGCCCGTTGCTGACCGGCTCGGTCCGCACGCGCAACGGCACCTCGGCGGCGGCCTTGAGCGTCTCGTGCCAGAACGAGTCGAAGTCGGCGGGCTCGTCCAGGGGTGGCCGGAACGACTCCAGATCGATCAGGGGCAGATCGAACGTACCCACGGCGACACCTCGCAGGATTCGGTAACGGAATGGAAACTTGCGGAGCTGGGCAGGGTCGGACCTCCCTGTTCTACCCCTCTGGAGACGCTTCCAACGCACCATGCCTTCCTGAGGAATCTCCTGCATGACCCATTGACAGCGGTTTCTACGTGCCCATAAGTTGCCGCGAAGTTACCGGTAAGAGCTCGAAAGTTTCGGTTCCGCGTCCCTGCTCCGGGAGGCCCGAGCATGAGCACCTCCACCACGTCGGCGCCCCCGCCGGGCACCCAGGACCCGCCACCCCCGAAGTCCCCGGGTGGCCCGAAGTACCCGTCCGCGCGCCGCAGTTGGCGTCGGGCGTTGCGGCGCGACTGGCAGCTGTACTCGCTGGTGATCCTGCCGCTGCTGTTCTTCCTGGTCTTCCGCTATCTGCCGATGATCGGGAACGTCATCGCCTTCCGCCGGTTCGAGCCGGGCGGTTCGATCCTGGGCGAGCAGTGGGTGGGGCTGCGCTATGTGCGCATGTTCCTCAGCGATCCCACCTTCTGGCAGGTCTTCCGCAACACCCTGTGGCTGGGCCTGCTGACCCTCGTCTTCTGCTTCCCGATCCCGATCGTGCTGGCGCTGCTCCTCAACGAGGTCCGGCGCACCGCGCTGAAACGCTTTGTGCAATCGGTTTCGTATCTGCCGCACTTCCTGTCGATCGTGATCGTCGCCGGGATCACGATGCAGATGCTCGCCACCGACGGTCCGGTCAACCATCTCCTCGGCTGGTTCGGGCACGATCCGATCCGGTTCATCCAGGAACCCGAGTGGTTCCGGACGGTGTACGTCGGCTCCGAGATCTGGCAGACCGCCGGGTGGGGCACGATCCTCTACCTCGCCGCGCTGACCACCATCGACGACGACCTGTACGAGGCCGCCCGCATCGACGGCGCCAACCGCTGGCAGCAGATCTGGCACGTCACCCTGCCCGGTATCCGGCCCACCATGATCACGCTGCTGATCCTCAACATCGGCACGTTCATGGCCGTCGGCTTCGAGAAGATCCTGCTGCTCTACAACCCGCTGACCTATCCGACCGCCGACGTCGTCTCGACCTACCTCTACCGGGCCGGCGTCGAGTCCAACAGCTTCAGCTACGCGGCGGCGATCGGCCTGTTCGAGGCGGTCATCGGGCTCGTCCTCATCACCTCCGCGAACCAGCTCTCGCGCCGCACAGTGGGGACCAGCCTGTGGTGAGCAAGGTCAGGGTACGCACCTCGGTCAACCAGCCGACGCGCGGCTACCGCGTCTTCCAGGGCGTCAACGGCGTCGTCCTCACCGGCGTCGTCGTCCTGACGCTCTACCCGTTCCTCAACATCGTCGCCCGCTCCTTCAGCGGCGAGCGCGAGATCCGCTCGGGTCAAGTCACCCTGTGGCCCAAGGGGTTCGACCTCACGACGTACCGCACCGTCATCAACGACTCGGTGTTCTGGCGCAGTTACGGCAACACCGTCCTCTACACGGTCGTCGCCACCGCCGTCGCCATGATTCTGACGACCTGTTACGCCTACGTCCTGTCCAAGAAGAACCTCAAGGGGCGTGGACTCCTCGTCGGTGTCGCCGTGTTCACGATGTTCTTCTCCGGCGGCCTCATCCCGAACTACGTCCTCGTCACCAGCCTCGGCCTGAAGAACTCGGTGTGGGCCATCGCCCTGCCCAACGCGATCAGCGTCTTCAACCTGCTGGTGATGAAGGCGTTCTTCGAGTCCCTGCCGAGCGAGCTGGAGGAGGCCGCCCAGATCGACGGGCTCAGTACGTACGGCATCCTGCTGCGCGTCGTGCTGCCGCTGTCCAAGGCGGTCGTCGCGACGATGATCCTGTTCTACTCGGTGTCCTTCTGGAACTCCTGGTTCCAGGCGTTCCTCTATATGGACCGGACCGACCTCATGCCGGTCACCGTCTATCTGCGCAACCTCATCGCGGGCGCCACCGGGGCCTCCAACGCCGGCGCCACCACCGAGCAGGGCACGCAGGTCGCGGCGTCCATCCAGGCCGTGACGATCGTGCTCACCTCGCTGCCGATCCTGTGCGTGTACCCGTTCGTCCAGCGCTACTTCGTCTCGGGCGTGATGCTCGGCGCGGTCAAGGGCTGACCGCCCCCACCTCCCAAGGAGTACTCCGGTGCAGAAGAACTCCCGCCCCAACGCAGGCCAGTTGTCACGCCGTCAGATCCTGGCCGCCGCCGGGTTCATCGGCCTCGCCACCCTCACCGGCTGCGGCAGCGGCGACGACGGCGGCGACTCCAAGGACCTCTCGAAGAAGCGGAACGGCGCGATGGACGACTTCCGCGTCGGCCAGCAGTTCAAGGCCACCAAGCCGCTCTCCTTCGACGTCCTGCACAACGACAACCCGGCCTACCCGATGAAGACGAGCTGGCTGTTCTGGAAGGAGGTGGCCCGCCGCACCGGCGTCACCCTCAAGCCGATCTCGGTGCCGCTCAGCGACTACGAGAAGAAGCGCAGCCTCCTCATCGGCTCCGGCGACGCGCCCTTCCTGATCCCCAAGACCTACCACCCCTCCGAGGCCGCCTTCGTCTCCTCCGGCGCGATCCTCCCGGTCAGCGAGTACCTCCACCTGATGCCCAACTTCCAGGACAAGGTGAAGAGATGGAAGCTGGAGCCGGAACTCGACGCGATCCGCCAGTCCGACGGCAACTACTACCTGCTGCCCGGCCTCCACGAGAAGCTCAAGTCCGGCTACTCCATGGCGTTCCGCACGGACGTCCTCCAGAAGCACGGCCTCGCCCTGCCCACCACCTGGGACGAGGTCTACAACGTCCTCAAGGCCCTCAAGTCCGAATACCCCGACCGCTACCCCTTCTCCGACCGCTGGAACGTCAACACCCCATTCCCGCCCGGGGCGTTCTTCGGCTACCTCGGCCAGGCGTACGGCATTCAGGCCGGCTGGTCCTACGACAACCTCAGCTGGGACGCCGCGAAGAAGGAGTTCGTCTTCACCGGTGCCCGTGACGAGTTCCGGCAGATGGTCGAGTTCGTCGCGAAGCTGGTCTCCGAGAAGCTCATGGACCCCGAGAGCTTCACCCAGACCGACGACAACGCGCAGCAGAAGCTCCTCGCCGAGAAGTCCTTCGCGATCAGCGCCAACCCGCAGGTCCTGGTCCAGGAGTACCGCTACAACCTGAGCAAGCAGGTCAAGGGCGCCACCATCGAGATGGTCCCGGTGCCGCTGGGCCCCGCCGGGCCCGTCGTGCTCGGGGGCGGCCGTCTTGAGAACGGCCTCATGATCTCCAGCAAGGCCCTCAAGAGCGACGACTTCGTCGCCATGATGCAGTTCGTCGACTGGCTCTGGTACTCCGACGAGGGCCAGCGGTTCTGCAAGTGGGGCGTCCAGGGCACGACCTACACCTACAGCGGCGGCCAGTACAAGCTGGAGCCCGGCATCTCCCTCATGGGCTCGATCCCGGACGCTCCCAAGGACCTCCAGAAGGACTTCGGCTTCTTCAACGGCGTGTTCACGTACGGCGGCAGCTGGGCGCTGGTCTCCTCGAACTTCAGCCCCGACGAGAAGAAGTTCCAGGACGCGATGGCCCAGCGCAAGGAACTCCCCGTCGCCCCCGCCCACCCCCTCGAATCCTTCGAGCAGGAACAGGCCACCCTCTGGGACACCCCCCTCAAGGACCATGTCGGCCAGAACGTCCTCCAGTTCGCCCTCGGCAAGCGTCCGCTGTCCGAATGGGACTCCTACGTCTCGGAGTTGAAGTCCAAGAACATGGACCAGCTCGTCGCCCTGCACAACAAGGCGTACCAGCGCTACCAGAAGGAGCACGCGTGATCCGCGTCCCCGCCGAGCCGACCGGCCCCTTCTCCACCGCCTGGCGCCACTGCGTCGGCACCGGCCGGACCGAACTCGCCCTGCGCCGCGACTACGTCGACTCCCTGAAGCTGGTCCAGCGCGAGATCGGCTTCCGGTACATCCGGGGCCACGGCCTGTTCGGCGACAGCATGGGCGTCGTCCGCCCCTACGAACACCAGGGCACCCGGCGCCTCCACCACAACTTCACCTACGTCGACCAGATCATCGACTCCTACCTGGAGCTCGGCATCCGCCCCTTCCTTGAACTCGGCTTCATGCCCGAGGAGTTGGCCTCCGGCTCCCAGACGGTCTTCTGGTGGAAGGGCAACGTCACCCCGCCCCGCAACCACCAGGAGTGGGCCGGCCTGGTCCGCGCCACCCTGACCCACCTCATCGACCGCCACGGCCTCGACGAGGTCCGCACCTGGCCCATCGAGGTGTGGAACGAACCCAACCTCGACCTCTTCTGGGAGAACGCCGACGAGAAGGCGTACCACCAGCTGTACGAGGCGACAGCGCACGCCGTGAAGGAAGTCGACGCCTCCCTCCAGGTGGGCGGCCCCGCTATCTCGCCCGGCGCCGACGAATGGCTGCCCCGCTTCGCCGAGTTCGCCGACCGGAATGACGTCCCCCTCGACTTCGTCTCCCGGCACGCCTACACCTCCGGCCCCGCCCAGCGCGTCCCCTTCGCCTCGTACCAGACCCTCGAACCGGCCTCGGGACTCCTCGACCAGTTCGCCACCCCGCGCCGCCAGCTGGCCGGCACGCGGTACGCCGAACTCCCCGTCCACATCACCGAGTTCAACTCCTCCTACTGCCCCGACAACCCGATCCACGACACCGCGTTCAACGCCGCCTACCTGGCGCCGGTCCTCGCGGAGGGCGGCGAGCTGGCCGACTCCTTCTCGTACTGGACGTTCAGCGACATGTTCGAGGAGGCGGGCGTCCCGACGGCCCTGTTCCACGGCGGCTTCGGCCTGTTGACGCACCGTCAGGTCAAGAAGCCCACGTTCCACCTGTACGCGTTCATGGCCCGCCTGGGCGAGGACCTCCTGTCCAGGGGCGACCACCACCTGGTCACCCGGCACCGGGACGGCCGGGTGACCGCCCTGTGCTGGGCCCCGGTCGACCCCACGGGGCAGACGCCGGGCCCGGCTCACCACGAGGTCCACCTCTCGATCCCGCTCACCGGGGCAGAGGCGTTCGTACGCCGCTCCACGGTCGACGAGGACCACGGCAACGCGTACACGGCATGGCGCGAGATGGGCAGCCCACGCTCCCCGAAACAGGGCCAACTGGACATGCTGCACGAGGCGTCGGAGCCGGGCCGCACGCACTACCGCGTACGCCTGGAGGACGGCCGGGCAGACCTCAAGCTGACGCTGGCCCGCAACGAGATCACGCTCGTGGAGCTGGCGCCGGTGGTGGACGAGACCTCGGAGTGGTGGGACGAGAGGCGGCTGTTGGGGAGGGAGGTGGGATGAGCGCCAACAGTGCGATCACCTCTTTCGGTACGGGTCCCCTCTCCCGTACCGCCGTTCTCATCCACACCCTCCTCACCACCGAAGTCCTCCTC
>NZ_LIRL01000062.1 GCF_001419795.1 Streptomyces niveiscabiei | reverse complement strand
AGCGAGGACAGGCGCCGGCGGGCGGCGCGCAGCCTCCCGGCCCGCCCGCCGGCGCCTGTCCTCGCTGGCCTCCTGCTGAAGGCCGAGGAAGGCCAGCTGAGCCTGTCGAGCTTCGACTACGAGGTCTCCGCGCGGGTCGGCGTCGAGGCCGAGGTCGACGAGGAGGGCACGGTGCTCGTCTCCGGGCGCCTGCTCGCGGACATCTGCCGGGCGCTGCCGAACCGTCCGGTGGAGATCTCCACAGACGGTGTACGGGCGACGGTGGTGTGCGGCTCCTCGCGGTTCACCCTCCACACCCTGCCTGTGGAGGAGTACCCGGCGCTGCCGCAGATGCCGAACGCGACGGGCACCGTGCCGGGCGAGGTCTTCGCCTCGGCCGCCGCCCAGGTCGCCATCGCCGCCGGCCGTGACGACACGCTGCCGGTGCTGACGGGCGTGCGCATCGAGATCGAGGGCGACACGGTCACCCTCGCCTCCACCGACCGCTACCGCTTCGCCGTCCGCGAGTTCCTGTGGAAGCCGGAGAACCCCGAGGCGTCGGCCGTGGCCCTGGTGCCCGCGAAGACCCTGCTCGACACGGCCAAGGCGCTGACCAGCGGTGACAGCGTCATCCTGGCGCTCTCCGGCTCGGGTTCCGGCGAGGGTCTGATCGGTTTCGAGGGCGCCGGCCGTCGGACGACGACGCGTCTGCTGGAGGGCGACCTCCCGAAGTACCGCACGCTCTTCCCGACCGAGTTCAACTCCGTCGCCGTGATCGAGACCGCGCCGTTCGTCGAGGCGGTCAAGCGCGTGGCCCTGGTCGCCGAGCGGAACACCCCGGTGCGGCTGAGCTTCGAACAGGGTGTGCTCATCCTGGAGGCCGGTTCCAGCGACGACGCACAGGCTGTGGAGCGCGTGGACGCCCAGCTCGAGGGCGACGACATCTCGATCGCCTTCAACCCGACGTTCCTGCTGGACGGCCTGAGCGCGATCGACTCGCCGGTGGCGCAGCTGTCGTTCACGACGTCGACGAAGCCGGCCCTCCTGAGCGGCAAGCCCGCGCTGGACGCCGAGGCGGACGAGGCGTACAAGTACCTGATCATGCCGGTGCGGCTGAGCGGCTGAGCCGTGGCGGGGCGTGAGGGTCTCGGCGGCTGAGCGCTTCAGCATGTGAGCGCTTATGCCCACAACTGTGCGCTGACCTCCGGGTTTAGGCTCGTACGCGGTACGCACGTACCCCTCCCGCCCCACCGCAACCTAAGGAACCACTGATGGAGCTCGGTCTCGTCGGACTCGGCAAGATGGGTGGCAACATGCGCGAGCGGATTCGCCGCGCGGGCCACACCGTC
>NZ_LIRL01000619.1 GCF_001419795.1 Streptomyces niveiscabiei | reverse complement strand
GGGCGCGACCAGCCACGACGGCGCCGCACCCGCCCACAACCTCCTCCCGGCGGCCCCCACTCCCAAGAGGGGGGCTATCCCCCGTGCGGCCGAGGCCCCCGCTCCCTAGCCTGGAGGAGGTTCCAGGGGATTGAGGAGACGACGATGACACCGGGCCGGGACACCGAACTGAAGAAGGAACTCGACGCGACCCTGCACGCCCGCAGGGAGCTGGGCGAGGAGTACGACTCTGCGCTGGTCGAGTCGTTCCTGGAGAAGGTGGACCAGCGGATCGACGGCGCGGTGGAGCGCCGGGTGCGCCGCCAGTTCGCGGAGCAGCAGATGTCGGCGGCACGGGACGCCCGCGCCCCGCACGCCACGGACTCCTGGGGCGAGCGCTTCGGCTTCGGCATCGTCTCCCTGGTCCTCGCGATCCCCCTCTCGGCGATCGGCGCGGTGAACGCGGACCTCCCGGGCCTCCTGATCACCTGGACCGGCATCGTCGGCGTCAACGCGGTCCACGCCTTCCGCTCCACCCCCGAACTCCTGACGGCACTGAGGGGACGCCGGAAGAAGGCTGACGGGGACCGCTGGGAAGAGTGACAGCAACCATCAATTGAGCAACCCCCGCGGCGAGCAACCACCTCCGCGAGAGCGGCGCCGGTTTAGGCGCACAAATAGGCGGGGACCGCCGCACCCCCGGTAAGGGGGGCGGGACGACGGCGGTCCCCGCGGGGACGCGAGCTGTGCCCTGCGTCCTGGCGTCTGTGGAGGTCCGGGAGCCGCTCCGGAGGTCCGTGACGCCGTTTTGGTTGCCGGTTCGGCGGGGAGCCGCTCCCGCCTGCCGACACCCACTAATCTGCCGGACTCGTGTTAAGCGAGTGCTGCGTGGACGTGACGCGCTCGTACCACTTCCGCGAAGTCCACCGCCGGGGCGGCCCGAGGGAAGTTCCGCGGCGGAGCCGGGAGTTCACCGCAGGTTTCCCCGCCGTGCACCCCCGGCGCCGTACGGCTTACCTGCCGCCCTTGGCGAGGAACGCCAGCAGGTCCTGCCGGCTGACGACACCCTTCGGCTTGCCCTCGACGAGGACGATCGCCGCGTCCGCCTCCCCGAGCACGGACATCAGGTCGGCGACCGGCTCCCCGGACCCGACCTGCGGCAGCGGCGCGGACATGTGCTTCTCCAGCGGGTCCACGAGCGACGCCCGGTTGCTGAACAGCGCGTCGAGCAGCTCCCGCTCGACGACGGACCCGACGACCTCGGCGGCCATGACGTCCGGGTGCCCGGCGCCGGGCTTCACGACGGGCATCTGCGAGACCCCGTACTCGCGCAGCACCTCGATCGCCTGGCCGACGGTCTCCTCGGGGTGCATGTGCACGAGGGACGGGATCGCGCCGTGCTCCTTGTCGTCGAGGACGTCGCTGACGCGCGCGCTGGGGCCCTCGTCCTCCAGGAAGCCGTAGTCGGCCATCCACTCGTCGTTGAAGATCTTCGACAGGTACCCGCGCCCGCTGTCCGGCAGCAGGACGACGACCACGTCGTCGGGGCCGAGCCGCTCGGCCACCCGCAGCGCGCCCACGACGGCCATCCCGCAGGACCCGCCGACCAGCAAGCCCTCCTCCTTCGCGAGGCGGCGGGTCATCTGGAAGGAGTCCTTGTCGGAGACGGCGACGATCTCGTCGACGACGGTCCGGTCGTACGCGGTCGGCCAGAAGTCCTCACCGACGCCCTCGACGAGGTACGGCCGCCCGGAGCCGCCGGAGTACACGGAGCCCTCGGGGTCAGCGCCGACGACCTGGACCTTGCCGTCGCTCGCCTCCTTCAGGTACCGGCCTGTACCGGAGATCGTGCCGCCCGTGCCGACGCCGGCGACGAAGTGCGTGATCCGCCCCTCGGTCTGCTCCCACAGCTCCGGGCCGGTGGAGTGGTAGTGGGAGAGGGGGTTGTTCGGGTTGGAGTACTGGTCCGGCTTCCACGCGCCGGGCGTCTCGCGCACCAGCCGGTCGGAGACGTTGTAGTACGAGTCCGGGTGCTCCGGGTCGACGGCGGTGGGGCAGACGACGACCTCGGCGCCGTACGCCCGCAGCACGTTGATCTTGTCCGTGCTCACCTTGTCGGGGCACACGAAGATGCAGTGGTACCCCTTCTGCTGCGCCACGATCGCGAGCCCCACGCCGGTGTTCCCGCTGGTCGGCTCGACGATCGTGCCGCCCGGCTTGAGCGCGCCGCTCTCCTCCGCCGCCTCGATCATCCGCAGGGCGATGCGGTCCTTCACCGAACCGCCGGGGTTGAAGTACTCGACCTTCGCCAGAACGGTGGCCTGGATGCCCTTGGTCACGCTGTTGAGCCTCACCAGCGGGGTGTTGCCGACGAGGCTGATCATCGAGTCGTGGAATTGCACCGTTGTCTCCGGTTGCTTGCAAAAAACGTGGTCGTGATGTCGCCAGCCTAAACGTGTTCACTCCTGGGTGAGATTGACCGACGGGTCGTACGGGGCAAGGAGAGGTTGTACGGCGACGAGGGAGGTGGCGGGCAGGTATGACCAGCATGTCGAGGGCCAGGGTGGCCCGGCGGATCGCGGCGGGTGCCGCCTATGGCGGCGGGGGCATCGGGCTGGCCGGGGCCGCGGCGATGGGGCTGCTGCTCGCGGAGGCGCAGTGGGCGCGCCGCCATGTGGAGAACGGCACGTCGGCGCGGGTGCCGCAGGCGGACGGCCTGTACGGCAGTGTCTACGCGAGCACCGGCGAGGAACCCCTGCGCCTGGTCCTCCTCGGCGATTCCACGGCCGCCGGGCAGGGGGTGCACCGGGCCTCCCAGACGCCGGGCGCGCTGCTGGCGTCCGGTCTCGCCGCCGTCGCCGAGCGCCCCGTGCTGCTGCGCAACGTGTCCCTGCCGGGCGCCCAGTCCGACGACCTGGACCGGCAGGTCGCGCTGGTCGTGGGCTCGGCCGAACAGGTGCCGGACATCTGCGTGATCATCGTCGGCGCGAACGACGTCACCCACCGGATGCCGCCGACCCGTTCCGTACGCCACCTGTCCTCGGCGGTACGGCGCCTGCGCACCGCCGGTGCGGAGGTGGTCGTCGGCACGTGTCCCGACCTCGGCACGATCGAGCCCGTGGGCCAGCCGCTGAGATGGCTGGCCCGCAGAGCGTCCCGCCAGCTGGCGGCGGCGCAGACGATCGGGGCGGTGGAGCAGGGCGGCCGTACGGTCTCGCTGGGCGATCTCCTGGGGCCCGAGTTCGAGGCGAATCCGCGGGAGCTGTTCGGTCCTGACCACTACCACCCGTCGGCGGAGGGGTACGCGACGGCCGCGATGGCCGTCCTGCCGACGCTCTGCGCGGCCCTCGGGCTGTGGCCCGCGGAGGAGGAGCGGCCGGACGTCTCCCGGCGGGAGGGGTTCCTGCCGGTGGCACGCGCTGCGGCCGAGGCGGCGGCGGAGCCGGGCACCGAGGTCACGGCGGCCATGCCGACCGGGCCCCGGGGGCCGTGGGCGCTGCTGAAGCGGCGGCGGAGGCGGCTGCCGCAGACGGCTTAGGCGGGGCGCAGGTAGAGGTTCAGTACGCCTGCGTCGTCGCCGGTGACCTCGGTGATCTTCAGGCCCGCTTCCGCCGCGAGCTGCTCGAAGTGGTCCCGGGGGTACCAGTGCAGCACCCACGGGCGGTCCTCGACGACGCTGTCCCCGCCGAGGTGGCGCTCGTACCGCAGGACGGTCGTCTGCGTACGCGCCCGCTCGTCGCGCCGCTCGGACACCACGGAGACGCGGAGTTCCGCGCCGTCGGGGGCGGTGACCGTACGGACCTTGCCGATCTCCTCCGAGGGGGCCGGCGTGAACAGGGGGATCAGGGCGGTGCCGTCCTCGGCGAGGTGCCGCCCGATGCCGCGCAGCGCCGCGAGGGCGGTGGCGTCGTCGGGGAGCAGGTTGAAGGTCGGGCCCGCGAGGAAGACCGAGCGGTAGCGCCGGGGCAGGTCGAGGGCTTCCATGCGCTGGTGGTACGTGGTGACGGCCGTCCTCTGTACGTCCGCCCTGTGCCGCAGCCGGGCCAGCATGTCGGCGGAGGAGTCGACGCCGTCCACGTCCAGGCCGCGCCGGCGCAGTTCGAGGAGGGGGTCGCCGTCCCCGCAGCCCAGCTCCAGCGCCGGGGCGCCGGCCTGCCGTACGAAGGTGTCGTAGAGGTCGGGGTCCTGGGAGTGCGCCTTCAGGGGGGCGTACAGGTCCGCGACGATGCCGGTGTAGAAGTCAGCTGGGTCCACGGCGGTGACCTTATGCGGGAGGCGTTCGTACGCTCACCCGAATAAATCGCTGTCTCCGTCGGCGTACCCGGTGCTAAACAACGGCGTGCATACGACACTCGCCTTCCCCGACCTGCTGCGCCTCCTCGACGACCGCTCCACCGCGTTCCGTACGGCCGTCGCCGCCGCGCCCCGTCTCGACGTACAGGTCCCCACGTGCCCCGAGTGGACACTGGCCGACCTGGCCCACCACATCGGGGAGGGCCGCCGGCGCTGGGCGACGATCGTACAAGCGGGCCCTGCGGACGCTCCCCCGCCGCCGGTGCCTGCCTCACTCCCCAAGGACCGGGAGGCCATCTCGGAGTGGCTCGCGGAGTCGACCCGGCAGCTCCTGGACGCGCTCACGGAGGCGGGCCCGGACCAGGGCTGCTGGACCTGGTGGACCGCGTCCCAGTCCCCCGCGACAACGGGCGCGGTGGCCCGGCACCAGCTCCAGCAGCTCCTCGTCCACACGTACGACGCCCAGCTCACGGTGGGCGCCCCGCACGCCCTCCCCGCGCAGATAGCCCAGGACGGCGTGGCCGAATTCCTAACAACCTGCTGTGCAACGTCGTCCCCCTGGCCCCACACCCCCGCCACCCTGGACTTCCGCACCACCGACGCCCCCGCCTGGCGCCTCACCCTCTCCC
>NZ_LIRL01000618.1 GCF_001419795.1 Streptomyces niveiscabiei | reverse complement strand
ACATGCCGCGCGGCATGTTCCTCAAGTCGGAGCCGTGGGCGTCCAACCTGTCCGACCCCGCCGCGCGCTGGCGCCTCGACGTGTACGGCGACAAGCGCGGCGTCTCCGTGCGGCACGGCGAGCCGATCCCGGTGGAGATGTTCGCCGAGTACGGCCTGTGGTTCGCCCGCAACGCCGTCCCCGAGGTGGACGAGCGGACCATCGTCCGGATCTCCCCGCGCCCCGGCGGCTTCGAGGCGGTGACCGACGACGGGGAGACCGTCCACGCCCGTACGGTCGCCCTCGCGGTCGGCGTCATGCCGTTCGTGGAGATCCCCGCCGCGCTGCACGGCGTCTCCCCCGGCCTCGTCACCCACAGCAGCCACCACAGCTCCCTCGACCGCTTCCGGGGCCGCGACGTCACCGTCATCGGCGGCGGCCAGGCGGCCCTGGAGACCGCCGCGCTCCTCGTCGAACAGGGCACGAAAGTCAGGGTGTTGGCGCGCGCGGACCGGCTCGACTGGAACGACGTCCCGCCGCCTTGGGAGCGGCCCTGGTGGCAGTCCCTGCGCTCGCCGCACAGCGGGCTGGGCTGCGGCTGGCGGAACTGGTTCTACTCCGAGCGGGCCGGCTGGTACCGGCGCCTCCCGGAGGAGACCCGGGCCCGCATCGCCGCCGACGCCCTTGGCCCGGCAGGGGCTTGGTGGGTACGGGACCGGGTGGAGGGTGTGGTGGAGGTCCTGCTGGGCCACGAAGTCACGTCAGCGGAAGGGAAGTTGACGAATTCGGCTGCCGGCAAAGGCAAGGTGAGGTCCAAGAAGCCCGAACCAGCCGCCGAGAAGCTCACGTTGGAGGTCACCAACACCTCCGGCCGCACCCGCTCCATCGAGACCGACCACGTCATCGCGGCCACCGGCTTCAAGGCCACCCGCGACCGACTCGCCCTCCTCTCCCCCGAGTTGCGCGGCGCCCTCGCCGAAGTGGCCGACGGATCCCCTTCCGTGGGACGGGAGTTCGAGTCCTCCTGGCCCGGCCTCTTTCTGGCCGGCCTGGTCACCGCCTCCGGCTTCGGCCCCGCAATGCGCTTCGTGCACGGCGCGACCTTCACGTCCAGCACACTCGTACGAGGCGTACGGCGCCGGCTGCGCACCGGGGTGCCCGGCGGGGCGGTCCCGGCGCCGGGGCGGAGCGGGGAACGCGGCGCGGCGGACACCGTACCGCGTTGATCCCGGGGCCTGCCGGGCCCTGAAACGCGGGTGCCGGCCGCTTCGAGGAGCGTCCGGCACCAAGGGGCGTGCGAGGGGTTCGTCACCGACGGGCAGCGGCCTTGCCACGTCGGTAGAGAACGACGCCGCCCGCGATCATCGCGGCGCTGAAACCGGCGGCGGCGAGCAGGTCGCTCGAACCGGTGTGGGCCAGGACGGGCGGCTTGGCGGGGGGCTGGTCGTTGCCGGCCGGGGGCTGGTCGTTGCCCGTGGGGGGCTGGTCGTTGCCGGTCGGCGGCTGATCCCCGCCACCCGGAGGCTGGTCGTTCCCCGTGGGCGGCTGGTCACCCCCACCGGGCGGCTGGTCGTTGCCCGTCGGGGGCTGGTCCCCGCCGCCGGGCGGCTGGTCGTTCCCGGTCGGCGGCTGGTCGCCCCCGCCCGGAGGCTGGTCGTTGCCCGTCGGAGGCTGATCCCCGCCACCCGGAGGCTGGTCATTGCCCGTCGGGGGCTGGTCCCCACCGCCGGGCGGCTGGTCGCCCCCACCAGGCGGCTGCTCGCACGTCTCGCCGTTGGAGTCCGGCGCGCCGATCACGTCCCCGGGGTAGTCGCAGACGTCCCCGCCGGGCGGCTGGTCACCCCCGCCCGGGGGCTGGTCGTGCCCCGACGGGGGCTGGTCACCGCCGCCGGGCGGCTGACCGGTCCCGTACCCCGAGTCCTCGCCGGAGTCGTCGGAGTCATCGACCCCGTACCCGTGATCACCGCCGTAGGACCCGTACGACTCGTCGTCATCGTCCGCCCCGTACCCCTCGTACTTCCGAGCCAGCTCCGCGGCGGAGCCGCAGGAGTTGCCGAAGGTCGGGTTGAAGCCGGCTGCCGCGTCGACCGTGTTGCCGCACGCGTTGACCGGTACGTCGACAGGGACCTCGACGCTGTTGCCGGACAGGACACCGGGCGAGCCGGTCGTGGTGCCGCTGGTGTGCGAGTCGGCGAACGCCGGGCTGCCGCACAGGGACAGAATGCTCGTCGCGGCAGCCGCCGCGACCATTCCCCTGCTCAGGGTCTGTCGCAATCTCGTTGTCTTCCTGCTCGAACTGCCATGAATGCTGGACTCGGCGTGAACGGACTCGACGAGGGCCACGACTGGCGCGAGAGTGCCGAAGGCCGGCCTCGGAACGTTGGGCAGGTGTCCAAGGCCGGCCTTCGACCAAGCCGTTCAGCCTGGTGTGACGCGAACGTCAGTCGTTGACGCAGGTGTTGCCGAACGCCGGGTTCAGGGCCGCGATCACGTTGACCGTGTTGCCGCAGACGTTGACCGGGACGTGCACCGGGATCTGGACGACGTTGCCGGAGAGGACACCCGGCGAACCGATGGCCGCACCCTCGGCGCCCGCGTCAGCGAAGGCCGGAACCGCACCGCCGAGGGCCAGTACCAGACCCGCGATGACAGCAGCGCTCTTCTTCATGTCTATCCCTTCTCCGTGGTCATGCCTCCCATGACCTACAGGCTGCAAACGAGAGATAGACGGCGAAAGAAACTGAGCAACATGGGCCGAACGGGAATTCACTCGAACGCATTCATATAATCAGCACTTCGGAGTGACAGAACGATTCTTCGCACCCCTTTCCGCAAGGAAGTAAAGTCAATTGACGGCGTGTCACGCAGAAACGCCCGGACGGCCCGCACGCAGAACGGACCGCCCGGACGCGACACACCGGCGGACGTCAGCCGTTGGAGACGCCGTTGCCCGAGAGCGCCGAGATGTCGCTCAGGATGTGCGACAGCGGCTCGTCGCCCTTGGCCTGCGTCGAGTTCTCGACACACTGCTGGTTCTGCGGGGCCGACAGGATCGGGATGTCCTGGACGGCGATCGGCACCACGCCGACGACGGAACCGACGTTGGCCTTCAGCGGCACGCCGGCGCAGAGCTTGTTGACCGAGCCCTGGACCAGGGTGGCCTGGGGGCTCATGTCGCCCTTGGTCACCGAGTTGCCGAACGCGGACTGCGCGCCGTTGCCGCTGGCCGAGGTGGTCCCGCTGTCGTCCCCGATGGCAAGCGCCTGGGGGGCCACCGCCGCGCTCGCGCCGACGACGGACGCGGCTACCGCCGCCACGGCCATTGCCTTCTTCAGCATTTCGCTCTCTTCTCTTTCCCGATCCCGGCCGTGGAGCCGGGACCATGTGCCTGCCCCCGACACAACAGCGGACACGGGAATTGGTTGCGGCACGTCACCCGATCGGTTTTCCGACACGCCGGTCTTGAGCCGTACGGGTGAATGGGGGAAACCGTCGGGCCCCTTCGTCGGTTGATCAGCGCACTCCGGTGGACGGGGTTTCTCCAGAAGGGACTTATCCAGTGATCAAGAAGGTACTCGCCGCTGCCGCTGTCGCCGCGTCCGTCGTCGGCGCGGGCGCCGGCCCGGCCCTCGCCATCGGCAACGACCACGGCACGACCTCCGCGAGCGGCAACGGCGCCTCCCAGGCGTTCGGCAACTCGGCGACCTACGGCAACATGAGCCCGCAGATGGCCCTGATCCAGGGTTCGCTGAACAAGCCCTGCATCGGCCTGCCCGCCAAGGTCAACGCCGGTTCGATCGTCGGCCTCGTGCCGATCGCGGTCCAGGACATCAACGTCCTGTCCTCCCCGCAGAACCAGCAGTGTGTCGAGAACTCGACGCAGGCCAAGGGCGACGAGCCGCTGTCGCACATCCTCGACGACATCTCGGTCCTCGCGGGCAACGGCGCGGCCAACCACTGAGCCGTCGAACGGGTTCACTTCGCTGAGCCCAGGGGCTGATTTCCGCCCCACCGCAGCGGGCCGCCGGTCTTCCGGCGGCCCGTTCCGTCTACGGTGCGCGGCGTGACGAGCGACAGAGCACCGAACCCAGCAGAGAGAAACCTTTCGCCACTTCTACGGCCGTCCCGGCGCCGCCTGGCCCTCCCCGCCGTCGTCCTCACCACGGCGGGCGCCCTCCTCACCGGCGCCGCTCTCCCCACCGCGCACTCCGCGCCCCGCCGCCCCCTGAACATCCTCGTCCTCGGCACCGACGAGCGGGACACCATCACGGCCGCCGAGAAGCGCCGCTTCCACGCGGGCGGCGAGCCCTGCGGCTGCTCCGACGCGATGATGCTGGTGCACCTCTCGGCCCGCCGGGACCGGGTCAGCGTCGTCGGCCTGCCCCGCGACTCGCTCGCAACGATCCCGGCGTACCGCGACGACGCGGGCCGTACCCGCCGCGCGCACCCCGCGAAGCTCAACTCCGCCTACCAGGAAGGCGGTCCGGAGCTGGCGATGAAGACCGTGGCGGCGTTGACGGGCGTACGGATCGACACGTACCTCCAGGTGGACTTCCGGCGGTTCATGGACACCGTGGACCAGGTCGGCGGTGTCGAGGTGTGTACGCCGCGGCGGCTCAGGGACTCCGCGACCAAGATGGATCTGCGGCCCGGCAAGCACCGGCTGCGGGGTGGTCCGGCGCTCCAGTACGTGCGTTCGCGGCACTTCGACAACAGCGCCGACCTCGGCCGTATCCAGCGTCAACAGCGGTTCCTGGCGCAGGCGTTGCGCGGGCTCCAGGCGCGCGGGCTGCTCGCCGATCCGGTGCGTACCGTCAAGTGGGCGCGCACGCTGCTGGGTTCGGGGCCGCAGGGGTTCGGGGTGAGGGAACTCGTGCGGCTGGCCGGGGAGTTGCGCAAGGTGCCGGTGGGGGCGACGGAGTTCACGACCGTACCGATCGCCGGTTTCAACCCCGTGCGCAAGGACGTCGGTTCGACGCTCGCGTGGGACGGGAAGAAGGCGCGGGCGGTGTTCTCGAAGATCGCCAGGGACCAGCCGCTGCTGGCGAAGCGGGCGAACCCCCGGCCGAAGGATCCGCCGAGTCTGGTGGGCGCGCCGGTGGCGGTGCGCGGGGGCGCGTATGTCTGCAAGTAGCGCTCGGCTGAACGGGGCATCCTGCGCAACCTTCGACGGGGGTCGGCAGTTCTCGATCACGCAGCTCCTCCCCCGGAGTCCGCTTTTCGAAGGGAACAAGAACCATGAAGAAGCTGTGGGCAACCGCCGCTGTAGCCGCGTCCGTAGCCGGTATCGCCGCCGGTGCCGCGCCTCAGGCGCTGGCCATCGGTGACGACAGCGGGACCACCTCCGCCAGCGGCAACGGCGCCTCGCAGGAGTTCGGCAACTCCGCCACCTTCGGCGACATGAGCCCGCAGCTCTCGCTGGTCCAGGGCTCGCTCAACAAGCCCTGCATCGGTCTGCCGGCGAAGATCAACGCCGGTTCGATCGTCGGCCTCGTGCCGATCGCCGTCCAGGACATCAACGTCCTGTCGGCGCCGCAGAACCAGCAGTGTGTCGAGAACTCCACCCAGGCCAAGGGCGACGAGCCGCTGTCGCACATCCTGGACGACATCTCCGCCCTGTCGGGCAACGGCGCGGCCAACGGCTGAGCCGTACCGCTCCCGTCGTACGGCGGGTCACCGGTCTTCCCGGTGGCCCGCCGTCCGTCATTTCTTGCGGTAGATCTCCTCGATGTGCTCGGCGTACGCGCGCGTCACGACGTCCCGCTTCACCTTCAGGGACGGCGTCAGCATCCCGTTCGCCTCGGTGAACTCCCCTTCCACCAGGGCGAATTCGCGGATGGACTCGGCGCGGGAGACGGCCTGGTTGGCGTAGTCGACGGCCTGTTGGACGGTCTCGCGCATCCTCGGGTCGGCGGCGATCTGGGGGAACGGGGTGTCGGCAGGGAGCTTGCGTACGGCGAGCCAGTGGGCGACGGCGTCCGGGTCGAGGGTGATCAGCGCGGCGATGAAGGCGCGGTTGTCGCCGACGACCAGGCACTGGCCGACGGGGGCGCGGCTGCGGAGGCGGTCCTCCAGGACGGCCGGGGAGACGTTCTTGCCGCCGGAGGTGACGAGGAGGTCCTTCTTGCGGCCGGTGATGGTGAGGTAGCCGTCGGCGTCGAGCGCGCCGAGGTCGCCGGTCTCGAACCAGCCGTCTTTCAGGGCCTCTTGGGTCGCCTCGGGGTTGTTCCAGTAGGCGCGGAACACCGCGCCGCCCTTGATCAGGACCTCGCCGTCGTCGGCGATGCGGATCGCGGTGCCGGGGACCGGGCGGCCGACCGTGCCGGGGCGCGGTTCCAGCGGCGGGATCATCGTCGCGGCGGCCGTCGTCTCCGTCAGCCCGTACCCCTCGTAGACGATGATCCCGGCGGCCTGGAAGAAGAGGTTGAGGGTGCGGTCGAGTGGACTGCCGCCGCTGATCGCGTAGTTGAGTCTGCCGCCCAGCTCGTTGCGGATACGGCGGTAGACCAGTACGTCGTACAGGGCCCAGGCGGCGTACAGCTTGAGGTCGGGGCCCTTGGGGGTCTGGTTCAGGAACTTGGCGAGGTACGCCTCCGCGAACCTGACGCCGATGCGTTCGGCGCGGTCGAAGGAGGCGCCTCGGCCGATCTTCTCGGCGGTGGCGCGGCCGGTGTCGTGGATGCGCTCGAAGAGGTAGGGGACGCCGACGAGGAACGTCGGCCTGAACTCCTTGAGGGCCGGGCGGAGTTCGTCGGGTTTCACGCTCGGGAAGTGGCCGACCTCGATGCGGCCGGTGAGGCAGGCGATCTGGAGGACGCGGCCCATGATGTGCGCGAGGGGGAGGAAGAGGAGGGTGGAGGCGGTGCGGCCGGTGACCGCCTTGAAGACGGGGTGGAGGAGTTCGAGGACGTTGCCCGCCTCCTCGTGGAGGTTGGTGTGGGTGAGGACGCAGCCCTTGGGTCGTCCCGTCGTACCTGAGGTGTAGCAGATGGTCGCGGTGGCGTCGGGGGTGAGTTCTCTGCGGCGCTTGACGACCTCGTCGTCCGCGAGATCCCGGCCGAGGTTCTTCAGGTCGGCGAGCGCGCCCGCGTCCAGCTCCCAGAGGCGGGGGTCGCGGCCGGCGGTGGCCTTCACGACCGTGGCGGTGTTCGCGGGGTTCTCGGTGATGACGTGCCGGGCGCCGGAGTCCTGGACGATCCACTCGACCTGTTCGGCGGAGGAGGTCGCGTAGACGGGGACGGTGACGCCGCCCGCGGACCAGATCGCGAAGTCGAGGACCGTCCACTCGTACCGGGTCCTCGACATCACCGCGACCCGGCCGCCGGGTTCGACGCCGGCCGCGATCAGGCCCTTGGCGACGGCGGTGACCTCGGCGGCGAACTCCGTCGCGGTGATCGGGCGCCAGGTCCCTGCGGAGTCGCGGCGGCGGAGGATCACGTCGGTGGGGGCTTCGGCGGCGTTCTTGTACGGCAGGTCCGCCATGCTGCCGGTCGTCAGGGGGGCCGTGAGGGAGGGGACCGCCGCCTCGCGGACCGTGCCGGTGTCGTCCCGGACCAGGTCCAGGGCGGTACGGGCCGCGAGGTCGGTGCGCCGCTTGGCTTTTCTGAGGTCCCTGCGTACGCCCATGACGGCTCCCCTGACTTCAACTGGCTGGAAGTGAGGGCAACTTACTCGTGCGTAGCCTTCTGAGGCCAGAGGTTGACCAAGAGGAGACCGGTCAGGAGACCACGTCCTTCCGGGCGAAACCTCTGAACGCCAGCGCGAAGAGGATCACCGCGTACGTCACCGACACCGACGCGCCCTGCGCCATCCCCGCCCACTCCGGGGTCGGCTGGACCGCGTCCGCCCAGGCGTACTGCCAGTGCGCGGGGAGGAAGTCGCGCCAGTCGCCGAGCGCGGTGACCTGGTCCAGGACGTTGCCGACGATCGTCAGGCCGACCGCGCCGCCGACCGCGCCGAGCGGGGCGTCCGTCCTGGTCGAGAGCCAGAACGCGAGCCCGGCGGTGACCAGTTGGGAGACGAAGATGTACGCGACGACGATCAGCAGCCGCTGCGCCGCCGTACCCGGCGCGAGCGCGCCGCCCGTCGGGAGGTCCAGCGGGCCCCAGCCGTAGGCGGCCGTGCCGACCGCGAGGGCGACCAGCGGGAGCAGGACCATCGCGGCGAGGCTGAGGCCGAGGCCGACGACCAGCTTCGACCACAGGAGCCGGGCCCTGGGGACCGGCGCGGCGAGGAGGTAGCGCAGGGAGGACCAGCCGGCCTCCGAGGCGACCGTGTCCCCGCAGAACAGGGCGACCGGGATGACCAGGAGGAAGCCGGCCGACACGAAGAGGTTCACGGCCGCGAAGTTGGCGCCCGAGGCCGTCGCCGTGTCCATCAGCGTGACCTGGCCCTCGCGGCCGTCCGGTGTGCCGCCGATCATGAACGCGATCCACAGGACGAACGGCAGCGCGGCGAGGATGCCGCCCATGATCAACGTGCGCCGACGCTTGAGCTGGCGGGCGAACTCCACCTTCAGCGGCAGGGTCCTGGCCGCCCGGTAGCCGGAGGCCGTCTCGGTGAGCGTGCTCATGCGGTACCTCCGATCAGGGTGAGGAAGGCGTCCTCCAGGCGGCGGTGCGGGCCGACGGACTCCACCGGTACGTCGAGCCGGACCAGCTCGGTGATCAGGCGTTTCGCCGTGCCGTCCGGGCCGAGGCGGACCAGGATGCCGCCGTCCGCCTGCGTCGCCGAGACGATGCCGGGCAGGGCCGCGATCTTCTCGACGATCGGCTCGTCGACCGGTGTCGCCGTGCCGACCAGGAGCGTGTCCCCGGAGCCGACGATCTCGGCGACCTTGCCCGCCTGGACGAGCTGGCCCCGGTCCATGACCACGAGGTGCGTGCAGGACTGCTCGACCTCGGACAGGAGGTGGCTGGAGACGATGACCGTACGGCCCTGGGCCGCGTACCGGATCATCACCTCGCGCATCTCGCGGATCTGCGGCGGGTCGAGGCCGTTCGTCGGCTCGTCGAGGATCAGCAGGTCCGGCAGGCCCAGCATGGCCTGGGCGATGGCGAGGCGCTGGCGCATGCCCTGCGAGTACGTGCGCACCGCGCGGGCGAGCGCGTCGCCGAGGCCCGCGATCTCCAGGGCCTCCTCCATGTGCGCGTCCTCGGCGGGGCGGCCGGTGGCCTGCCAGTACAGCTCCAGGTTCTCGCGGCCCGACAGGTGCGGGAGGAAGCCGGCACCCTCGACGAACGAGCCGACCCGGGAGAGGACCGGCGCGCCCGGGCGGATCGCGTGCCCGAAGACGCGGATCTCGCCGCCGTCGGGCCTGATCAGGCCCATCAGCATGCGCAGGGTGGTCGTCTTGCCCGCGCCGTTCGGGCCGAGCAGGCCCAGGACCTGGCCCTTCTCGACGGTGAAGCTCAGGTCCTTGACGCTGTACCTGTCGCCGCCCTTGTACTTCTTCGTCAGGCCGGTGATCTGGAGGGGTACGTCGGTGAGTTGCGGCTCCGGCGCCGGGGTCGCCGTGCGGCGGCGGGCCGTGAGGAGCAGGGCGGCGGCGATGCCCGCGCCCGCGAGGGGGAGCCACCAGACCCAGGCGGGGAGGGTGGACGCCGCGCTGTCGAGGGCCGGGTCCGTCGGGACGGTCAGGTTCTTGTCGGCCAGGGAGACCGTGTACGACGCCGCTGCCGCCGGGGAGGCGTAGCCCAGGTCCGTCGAGGCGAGGACCAGGCGGAGGCGGTGGCCCTGCTCGATCCTGCGGTCGATCGCCGGGAGGGTGATCTTGACGTCCTGGCCGTCCTTCGCGCCGGCCACGCGGATCGGGGTGACCAGTTGGGAGGGGAGGACCTGGCTGCGGCCGTCCGCGCTGACGTCGTACACCTTCGCGAAGAGGACTGCTTCGGCGCTCGTGGACTTGACGTGGACGGTGACTGTCGGGGAGCCGGTGATGCGGAGGTCGTCACGGACCGGCTGTGACGTGAACGCCGCGTACTGGCCCGGGAAGTCCAGGGAGAGGCCGACGCCCAGGGAGGAGAGCTGGGCCAGGCCGCCGCTGCCCGCGCCGAGGCCCGGGAGCGCGGAGATCGCGGGCGGGTTGGCGCCGGGCGGGTTCGTGAACGTCTGTTCTTCGCCGGTGAGTTGAATGTTCCTCGGGTCGTTGCCGAGGCCCGGGTACGTGTCCGCGCTCGCGCCCCTCAGCTGGGCCGCGCCGTCCGTGGAGTCGATGCCTCCCGTGCGCGTGACGCGGAACGCCGGGCCCGTGTCCGCCGCCTTGTCGTCCTTCAGGTAGCGGTCGAACCAGGTCTTGACGCGGGACTGGACGCGGTCCGACTCCAGGTTGCCGCCGTCGTGGCCGCCCGCGATCCAGTCGACGTCCACGGGGGCGCCGTTCGCCTTGATCGCCTTCTGCGCGGCGTCCGACTGTTTCAGGGTGAAGAGGGAGTCCGTCTGGCCCTGGATCAGGAGCGTCGGGACCTTGATGCGGGTGCCGACGGCCGAGGGCGAGCGCTCTTCGAGGAGCTTTCTCGCCTGCGCGTCCGGGACGCCGGATTCCGCGACCCTGTCGTACATCTCGCACAGCGCCGGCTCGAACTTCGCGCAGCCACCCGCCGTGTTGAAGAAGACGCCGGTCCAGAGTTTCTTGAACACGCCGTCGGGGAACAGGGCGTCGGCGAGGTTCCAGTACGTAATGGAGGGGGCGATCGCGTCCACGCGGTTGTCGTAGCCGGCGGCTAGCAGCGAGATGGCGCCGCCGTACGAGCCGCCCGCTATGCCCACGCGCGGGTCGTTGTTCTTGTCCAGCTCGACCTGCGGCTGTTTCGCGAGCCAGTCGATCAGCTTGGAGACGTCCTTGACCTCGGCGTTCGGGTCGTTGAGCCCGATCTTGCCGGTGGACTTTCCGAAGCCGCGTGCGGACCAGGTGAGTACGGCGTACCCGTCCCGGGCGAGGTCTTCGGCTTGCCCCTTCAGGTCGTCCTTGCTCCCTCCAAACCCGTGGGCCAGCAGCACGGCGGGGCGCTTCTTGTCACCCTTGGTGGTGAAGTACGAGGTGTCCAGCTTGACGCCGTCCACGTCCATGACGCGGCTCGCCTCTTGCACGGCGGGCTTGCCGTCCGACGCCACCGCCGTCCACGTACCAGCCCCCGCCAACACCACCACTGCGGCTGCACCGGCCAGCAACCGCCTCCGCTTGAGCGGCCCCCACCTCATGTGCGGCCCCGGTTCGCGTGCCGTCCCGGCAGTCGATCATCCATGCGTCAACGGTACGGGGTGAGTCTGACAATCAGCTGTCGACCGTAGGGCGAGGTGGGGGCCATCCTTGGGGCGTACGGGGTGGTGGGGTGTACTGCGGGCGCG
>NZ_LIRL01000617.1 GCF_001419795.1 Streptomyces niveiscabiei | reverse complement strand
AACGGGGGAGCGCCGCGCCCGCCCCTCCCGGCCGGGCGCGGCGCTCCCCCGTTCCCACCGCCTGTCAGCACACGAGAGGACCCGCGTGCTATCCACCCTCATCACCGCGGCGCTCGCCATCGTCGCCACCCTGCTGGGCGCGATCGTGAGCGGCCGCTTCCAGGAGCGCGCCGCCGAACGGCAGATGCGCGCAGCCCACGGCGAAGCGATCCGCCGTGACCGCCTGGAGGCCGTCACCGCACTCGCCTGCGCCGCCTCCGACCACCGCACCGCGATGTGGAGGCGCGGCGACGCCGTCCTCAAGCAGACCGGCTCCGAACGGATCGAGACCCTGCGCAGCGAGAGCCACATGACCCGCAGCGCGGTCACCCGCCCGCTGTTCGCCCTGCGCATCCTCATCGAGGACCCGGCGGTGCGCGCCGCCGCCGACCACATGATCACGCTGACCTACGCGATCCGGCAGGCGATCCCCGCCGCCACGGCCGACACCGACCGCGAGGCGGCCAAGCAGCGGCTCACCGAGGCCCGCGAGGCCGCGAAGGTCGCCGCCGACGACTTCGTGAACACCGCCGCCCGCTACCTGCGCCCGGCCTACACGGCAGGTGCCCACCCCACCCCCGAACAGGAGCCCACCCGATGAAGCGTCCCTCCTTCCGCCGCTGCGGGACCGCGCCCGGCGCCCTGTCCCCCGAGGACCAGGCCGTCGTCGACCAGTTCCGCGCGACCCTCACCGCCCTGCGCAACCCCGAGCCCTGGACACCCGGCAGCGCACGGGACATCGCCGTACGCGTCGGCCCGTTCATCGAGCGCGCGCACACCCGGCCCGGCGACGATCACGGACCCGACATGATCGCCGTCGTCCTGGTCCACCCCGACACCCCGCACGCCGGCGCCTACCTCCACGGCCGCCAGCTCGGCTACACCGAACGCGGCTGGCTGCGCTGCGAGACGACCGCGATCCTCGGCTTCTGGCAGCCCGGATACGCGATGCTCACCCACGCCGCCGCCGACCTGCCCCTGCCCGACGACGTCGGCATGGAACCCGCGCACTACGCCCTCTACATCGAGGCCCGCAAGCGCGACGGCAGCCTCGACGGCTTCACCCTGCTGCGCGTCGGCCCGTACACCCAGACCCGGCACGCCCAGCAGGACTACGACCGGCTCACCGCCGCACTGGAGGGACGGGAGACCACCCTCGTGCCCGGCCACCGCGTCTCCGCGAGGTTCGGGCCGTTCCACGTCAGCGACCACCAGCTGTTCGCCGACCCGTACGAGGCCGACGCAGTCGCGCTCCTGGACGCCGCCGTGGCGGGGGCGAGCGCGTGACCGCCGCCCTGTGAGCACACGAAGAGAAAAGGGCCCTGGCCTCCGTCATTTCGGAGGCCAGGGCCCTTTTTTGCGTTTCCACTGGAAACGCGCGACACCGGGCAACACCGGAGCGTCAACGCGGCGTTGTTGATCTACTCCGCCATCCAGGAGCCGAGTTCCGCCGCACTCAGCGCAAATTCTGGGCGGGGAAGGGTCCGGCGTTTCCAGTGGAAACGCTAGTCTCGCCCCGTACCCACTGCAGTCCTGGAGATCCAATGGCAGGCGCGCTCCCGCGGCCCAAGCGTAAAAGCACCAAGTCCAAGCCCGAAGTGGCTCCCGAAGAGGTCCTGTACACCGACACAGACCGCAGCGGGGACACCCTGGACCTGGAGCTGTCGTCCCTGTGCCCCAACCCGTTCAACAAGCGGGCCAAGAAGGGCGTGCCGGAACTCGCAGCCACCATCAAGGAAGTCGGCCTCCTCCAGAACATCGCCCACATCAGGGCTGACGTCTGGCTGGAGACCTACCCGGAGACCCGGGACCAGATCACCGCCCCGAACGTGATCCTCTTCGGTGAACACCGCTGGCTCGCCTGCCAGGAACTCGGCTGGGAGACCATCCCCAGCGTGCTGCGCGACGACAAGGTGGAGGACGCGCGCCTCATCACCCTGATCGAGAACCTGCGCCGCGCCCAGCTCAGCCCCCTGGAAGAAGCCGAGCACTACCAGTCCCTGCGGGAGGCCGGCCTCTCCTACGAGCAGATCGCGGAGAAAGTCGGCGAGACCGCCAACGGCGCCGTCTCCAAGGGCACCGTCTGGAAGCGGATCAAGCTCCTCGAGCTCGCCCCTGCCGTGCAGGAGGCGCTGAGGGACGGCACCCTCAAGGTCAGCGCAGCCGAGAAGGCGCAGCAGCTGGACCACGGCGACCAGAAGGACTACCTCGGCCTCGTACGCGGCGGCGCCCACCCGGCCGAAGCACAGGCGCAGATCCTCGCCCGGCAGCGGCAGGACGAAGCCCCGGAAACCGTGAGCCCCGTTTCCACTGGAAACGGTGACACGGACCCGGCGGCCGACAACCCCGAGACCGTTTCCACTGGAAACGGCGCGCCCGCCGCCCCGCCAGCCCCACGCAAGCCGAAGCAGAAGCAGCCCTCGGCACGCGACAAGGACGACGCCGACCGCCGCGCGGCAGCAGCCGCCCGGGAAGCCGCCTGCCGCGCCCTGGTGGAGTCCACCGACGTGACCGACACCGCGAACAGCGACCTCATCCTGTCCGTGCTGACGGCCGCGGTGCTCGCGCCACCGCAGCAATCCGCCGCCCAGCAGCGTGCCTTCACCTGGCTGAAGGAGACCGGCCGCCACGGCCAGGACGCCGCCGACGCTGCGTCCTACTTCGCCGCCATACAGGATTCGGACGACGCGACGGCACAGCGCCTCGCCGCCTTCGCCGCAGCCCTAGCCGCTGCCGAACTCCGGACCGCCGCCCGTCGGCAGTCCTGGGGCAGCCGCGAGCGCAACCACGTCAGCGTCCTCCAGGAGCACGCGGACTACGAGCCACAGACCGAGTGGGAGAAGGCAGAACTCGGACTGGTCGCCGCAGGAGGAACCCGATGACCACCACCGTCGACCCCCGCTTCCGCCCCAAGCGCCGGAACTGGCCCCTCATCTGGGCGTACATCATCGAATGCGGCGGGTCCACCAAGTCCACCAGCGCCACGTCGATGGCCGTCACTGCCGCCCTGCGCGGCTACCCCGGCGTTGTCTTCGACCTGGACAGCAACATGTCGTCGACCACGGTCCTCGGCTATGACGAGGACGCCCTCAAGGGCAAGAAGACCGCGATCGACCTGCTCTACGGCAAGGCCACGCTGGACCAGGTAGCGCTGCCCGCCCGCTACCGCATCGGCGACGGCGACGACCCCGAAGAGGACTTCGCGCCCATCCCGAACCTGCGCGTTGTGCCCAGCAGCCCCGCCATGGCCGGCGCGGACCTCGCCATCGCGGAGGACGCGGACCGCAACGACTGGTTCGCCGAGATCCTGCGCTCCTACGAGGGCGACGACACGGTCTTCTACCTGGACTTCCCGGCGAGCTACGGCAAGATGCCCTACTCCGTGCTGCGCATGCTGGACGAAGACGACTCCGTCATTCCGTCGATCAAGGCCGACCCCAAGGACGTCAAGCTGGTCAAGCGGCTCACGGACGAACTGGAGAGAGTCCGCGACAAGAACCGAGGCCGCCGGTCCGTCCCCGGTCGGCCGACGCTCAACCAGCTGATCCTCACCGGCACGCCGACGCCGACCTACAACGAGGCGGCAGCCCGCCGCGCCACGGCCGCGGCAGAGGCGATGTACAGCTCCGTGCTGCTGCCCTACATCCGGTACTCGGCAGACGCCAAGAAGCTCTACGAGGACGAAGTTCCCCTGCCGATCCTCCTGCCCAACTCGGTGCCCTCCGTGGACTACCGGAAGGTGATGTCGCACCTCGGCTTCGCCGACCTGACGGCCTGAGCGTTTCCACTGGAAACGGCGGCGGCCCCCACCTCTGCGGGTGGGGGCCGCCGCCGTGTGCGGTCGTTGCACAGAGGCCGGCGCACCCGGCCATTGGTCAGCTCTGGAACTCGGTGCTCTTCACGCCGTAGAACGTGGGCTTCGCAGGCCGGACCGTGGACTGTTCCAGCGTGTCGGCGAGTGGGGCGAACGTCTCGCTGCGCCGCACGACATTGAGGAACTTACCCAGAGCCTCCTTGTCCTCCCATAGCTCCGAAACGGTGCTGAAGATCAACGACTTCAGTTGCTCCAGCTCGGTCCCAGCCTCGTTCGCTGCCACGCTGTGTCTCCTCCTGGTCATCGGGACGATCAGCCAACCAACCGGCGTCGGCCGCCCGCAAGACCGCCGCTGCTTCACGTACGAGCGCACTGCAGGAAGGTCGACATCGGATCCCCTGAAGCGGTGTCCTGGTGTCTGCGCGGTGGAGGATCATCGTGGGGCCGCCATCCAACCACCCCGAAGGAGCCGCTCCCACATGGGCGAGCAGATCCCCACTGATCGCGACCGGGCGATCTACCACCGCGCTGGCCACTACATGGCAGACGTCGCCGAACTCCTCCAGCGCGACGGCTACCCGGTGACCTCTGTCAGCTCGTGCCAGCCGGAGGAACTTGGTGACTCCGACGATGGCGGCGGGTACGTCGACTTCGGCCCCGAGACTCTCGCTCAAGTCAACGGGGCGCCGGCGGATGCCCTGGAGCTCCACTTCGAATGGGACACCAGCAGCGGCTGGGCCCTGGTCGTGGAAGTCCGTGGAACCAAGCCTGTCGCCCGCTGGATGGGAGCCGGCCTCACGCCAGCACCCGAGAAGGTCGCCGGGTTCTTCCTCGCTGGCCTTCTGGACTTCCGCAACGCTGGCAGCGAGGACCGCCCTTACTACCGCCAGCCTGGTGACGACCTCGACGGCCTGGCCGAACGGCTCGCTCCGTTCCACAAGAAGGGCTCGTTCGACAAACGCTTCAGCCGCACCCGGAACGCCTTCGCGGAGCGCTTGGCCATCAACGCCGTACTCCCCGACGGCAAGGACACGATCCTCTCCGTCCCCGTACGCGCTGGAGAGCTTGCTGCCCTCCAGCACTTGATCCACTTCGTCGGCATGAACGATGACCTCCGAGAAGTAGCCGTACTGCTCATCGCGGACCTCAAGGCTCGTGCCGTCCCCACAGCCGACAAGAACCACGCTCAGGTCGTCACAGATCACAGCGCCGGAGTGGAGCAGGCGAAGCAGGTGCGGCTCCGAAAGAGGCGTGGCTGACCCTCGCTGCGCAGTATTCGCACGACGTCGTCAGGCGTCGTCGCCGGGCAGCAGCGGCATCGACTCCTTCCACCGCTCGGGGTGGAGCTGGTGGCAGCCGGCGGGGCACCAGCGGTCCTGGACGTCCTCACGTTGAGGGAAGGGTGACTGGGCGCTGAGGACCAGGTACACCACTTCCGTGGTGGGCGTGTGGCAGAGGGCGCAGGCGATTCCGGTTCTGGTCGTATGCATGCGGCGGACTGTGCACGCGTCGGCGGCTTACCGTCTCGGGCTGACGCTGCGGCCCGCCTGGCGGGCGTGGCGGTAAAGACTTGGTGATGGCCTCCCGCCCGGCGGGAAGGACCCGGGATCGCGCTTTTCCGCAGTTCAGCGCCGGGGTTCCATGGGCCGGTGATCAGTAAAGCGGAGGTTCGCCCGGGGAGCGGGTGGCGCTATCTCTTCCGCGGCGTGATGGTCGGCGACGGCCACCGCGCGGCGGGTACGCCGCTGCGCGCCGCCCAGGACGCGGCCGGTGTACCGCCCGGCGTGTGGAAGGGCCGGGGCCTGGCCGCGGTCGGCCTCAAGGCCGGGGACGTGGTGACCGAGCGGCAGGCCGAACTGCTCCTGGGAGAAGGCCGGCACCCGGATGCCGACCGGATCGAGCGCGAGCTCCTGGCGCAGGGCAGGAGCCCGGCGAAGGCGCGGCGGGCCACTGTGCTGGGCAGGCCCATCGAGCACAACAAGTCGCCGAAGACCGAGAAGGCCAAGGAGCGCACCCCCTGGCTGGCCATGGACCTGGTGTTCCGGGCGCCGTCGACGGCGCACATCGCATGGGCGCTCGGGGATGACGAGACCCGGACGGTGCTGGAGCTGTGCCAGGACATCGCCCGGGACAAGACGATCGCGTGGTTTGAGGATTCGGTCGCGGAGATCCGCTGGAAGAGCGGCGGCAAGATCCGCAAGCCGGTCAGGGACGGGCTGATCGTCGCGGTCTTCCGGCACTACGAGTCCAGAGCCACGGAATCGAAGCCACTCCTGCACGATCACGCGGTGGTGTCGATCCGCGCCCGGCGGCCGGACGACAAGGGGACATGGGGCAACCTGTCGGCGGACTCGCTGATGACCCACATAGTCGCCGCCGACACCCTCTACCTCCTGTACTTCATGGAGGAGGTATCCGCCCGGCTCGGGTGGGCGTGGGAGCCGCGCGAGGTGACGCCCGGCCGAAGGCCCGTCATGGAGATCGCCGGGATCGACCAGCGGCTCATCGGCTGGCAGTCCACCCGCCGTCAGCAGATCGAGGACGCGCTGCCCGTCCTCACGGCCAAGTACGAAGAGAAGAACGGGCACGCGCCGGGGGAGCGGGCCGCCTACGCGCTGGCCTGCCAGGCCGCCGACCAGACGCGCCCGCCGAAGCGCACGGAGCTGCGCTCGCTGACCGAGCTGCGCAGCCGGTGGCGGGACTCAGCGATCCGGGCGTACGGCGCCGACGTTGTCGACCGGCTGGTGGAGCGGGCGCGGGCGGCGGCTGCGGCAGTGTGGGCGCGGGTGCGGCCGGTGGTCGACATAGCGCTCGCGGCCGTCGACGTCGTCGCCGTGGTGTACGTGATGCGCGGCGCCTTCAAGTGCCACCATCTGCTCGCTGAAGCCCGCCGCCACCTCGCCTACGTCCTGCGCGGCCGACCTCACGAGCCGGGCCTGGACGACCAGATCGTGCAGGCGGTCGTCGACGACTACACCCGCCCCGTCGGGCGCGGCCTGAAGATGACCGCCGACCTGCACGCCCTGTACCCGAGCGACACCGAGGACCAGGCCGTGCTGCGCCCGCTGACCCGCAAGCGGTCCGCGCCCCCGTACGAGCGGGCCCGCCTCGCCGCCGACGCCCTAGCCGCCCGGGTCCGCGCCGCGCGGCGAGCGGAGCGTCTGGGCTCGCGCCCCCGCCCGTACGCCGTCGCGGTGCCCGCCTCGAGGTCATCGCATCTGCGGCCGTTCCGCACCGGCCGGAAAGCCGGCCTGCCCGTGGAGCCGGAGCCCGGCGTCGACGTCGACACGGTGGAGCAGACCCGCCAGACCCTCGAAGCCGCCGCCGCGCAGGTGGCCGCCACGATCCAGGACAGCCGACGGGCGCGCGAGGCCGCGCACGGCCTGCGTCCGCAGCCCGCCCCGGCGGCGGCCTCGCCGCCGCACACCCAGCAGCCCGGCGTCCAGCACGCGCCGGGCCGGAGTTCAGGAGGAGTCGCGTGAGCCCCCCGGAAGACCAGCCCAGCCCCGAAGAGGCCCTCGCCCGTGCCCGCGGTGCCCGCGCGGAGATGGCCGCCGCGCTCGATGAGGACCAGGAGCCCGAGGCCGATGAGCCCGTGGGGTGGCAGCCGGTCTGGAAGCGGCCCCGGACACCGAAGTCGAAGGCGGCCAAGAAGAGGGAGCTGCACAAGCAGCGCCGCCGGCTCCAGGACGCCGCCAAGCGCCGCCTCGCCGCCGGGAACTCGCGCAGGCCCCGCTCCCGGCAGAGCAGGATCGGCAACGCAGCCGCCCGCCGGGATGCCCGAGCCCTGTCCCGAGTGCGGCACTCCACCGCCTGGCTGTGGTGACGATGCCGGGCATCGTCCACCGAGTGGAGCCCACGATGTTCAACATCCAATGGCGATGCACGACATCGAGTGGCCTCCACTCAGTGGCACCCACCGATGGACTCCACTGAGTGGACTCCACTCCGGCGCGCCGGATGACGATGGACTCCACCGTGGTGCGCATCGCGATGGTGCGCCACCGCACCCGGTGCGCCGCGCCCGGCGATGCCCGACACGCTCGCGCGCGCCCGGTGCGCCGCACCCGATGCTCCGCACCGCACCAGTTCGCGCGCGGCCGGCGACCCGTGGCCCGGGTGCGGTCGGGCGCGCGCGACCCCTTGTCGGACTCCGCTACACCCCCTTGTCGAGTTCTGCTACCGCGACGTTTCCCCTAGACAGAGCCGGTTTCGGCCCGCGATCAGGTCGCGGCCAAGGGGGTGTGTGATATAGGGGCCCGCCCGGCCGTGGCGCGCGCCGTGCGGTGCGGTGACGCCGGGATGCACCGCCGACGCCCGGCGGTGCGGTGGTGCGGTGGTGCGCCAGGGAGCGCGCCGGACCGCACCACCGCCGTCCTGGTGGTGCGGTTACGCGGTGGTGCGGTGCGCCGGGTGCGTCTCCATCGCCTGCTTCATCCCTGCGGCCTCCAGCTGGCGCAGGACCACGGCGACGTCGCCGTGGTCTTCGGTGAGGATGTTCTCGGTGAAGCGGATGATGGTCCGGGCGACACCCGGCGCATTGGCCAGGCACACGCCGTGGCACAGGAGCTCCAGCAGCAGACGTCCGAGCGCGGCGGCAAGGAAGGAGTGCGCGCACGGCTCCCCGTCGCAGTCGTCCACGGCGGTGACCGGGATGAAGACGCGCGCGGCGACGTCCAGGAGCAGCAGATGAAACTCCTGGTCCGTGTCGTCGGCGACCACGCCGGCGGCGTCGATGCCGTCGGCCTGCAACGCCCGGATGTAGGCGAAGGCGTCGGCGACGTCCTCCGGCTCCATCGGGGCGAGCGGCGCGGTGACGGTGTTCTCGGGCATGGGTGGCTCCTCATCGTCGGGCCGCCCCGCTGATCGCGGCGGCCTCGAAGACACCCTCGAACCGCGGCCCTGTGGACAGAGCCCGGCCGCTGACGGGGGAGAACTCTCCCCCCTCCGGGTTGATCACGATGTGGTCACGACGGAGAGGTTTTCCGAGGTCGGCGTCACACAGAGCCCGAATTTCCAACCCATACAAGGTGAATGGCGAGATAGGCCCGCCCCACCTTCAGGAGCATCCTGTGTCCGCAGACGACCCCGAGCAGCACCTTGACCAGACTGGAGAGGCCCCCTCCGTGGACCCCTCCATCGCCCCCTCCGCGCCCCATCATCAGAAGTCGGGCGTTCCCGCAGGTCAGGCACGGCGGACAGGGGGTCGGCGCAGCGCCGACAACCCTCATGTAGATGCAGCAAGGCGTCCTGAGCACCGGAGGACTTCGACCGGACCTCGACGCCGGGAGCTTCTGCAAGCGCTCGGGATCTTCCAGCGGGCTACGCCCGACCAGCTGTGGAAGCTGACCCGTCCGGACAACCAGCACGACAAGCTGACGCGGGACAACCTCCTGGATCTGGAGGACCACCACCTGGTGAGGATCGAGACGGTCCGGGACGACCAGCGGCAGGTGTGGGTGCTGACCAAGCGCGGACACGGCGAGGCGAAGCAGCTGCTGGAGCCGAAGGGCATACGGGTCTCGGCACTACGCGAAGAGAAGTACGACCCAGTCACCGGGAAGCTGCTCGGCACCAGCTACGACGACCACGCCGCGGCGGTCACCTCGACGGCCGCCGAACTCCACCGCGCTGGGATCGGTCACCGGCTCGGCTTCCAGACCGAGATTGGTCACCGTCTCGGCAACGGCTACGTGCAGCGGGCGGATCTGGTGGTGCGGGCGCCGGAGGCCGGGGTGCCGGTGCTCCTGGTGGAGGTCGACCGCCGTACCGAGGATGCGCACGACCTGGTGGCCAAGCTGCGCGGGTACTGGGAGTGGGGCCGGCTACTGCCGAAGGATGCGGCCAAGCGCACCGTGGACCTGGTCCGCTCCCGGCCGGACGCGATCGAGCACGTCGATCACGACAAGCGGCTGTGGCGGAGGTTCTACCCGCCGACCGGCCGGGAGGGCCTGGTGCCCCTCGCGTTCGTGTTCGCGGACACCACCGAGGCGAAGGTCGCCAACACGGTGGCCGTGCTGGAGGAGGCTGGCCGCCGCTACTGGGCGCCGCGCCGGTACGACTCCCTCTACGAGAAGGCCATCACCGCGCGGGACTACCGCCAGGCGGTGCCCGTCGTCGTCACCACCCTGGAGCAGCTCCAGGAGCACGGCGCGGACGCGGCGGTGTGGCGGCGGCTGGGACGCACCGGCGAGCAGACGCTGACGGCCGCGCTGGACAACCCCGACGGCGACGTCCTCTTCCGCGACCAGGAGGCCCGCGCCCAAGCGGCGGAGGAGCAGCGCCGCCTCGCTGAGCGGGAAGCACAGCGCCCCGTGTGCAAGCGGTGCGGGCAGAAGTTCACCGACCAGCGTTGGGAGGAGACCACCTCGCACCGGACGGCTTGGAGCGCCGGGAACGTGTCTGTGTGCGGGACCTGCCACGCCGACGACGTCGCCCGCAAGCAGGCCGCCGCCGAAGCAGCCGACGTTGCCCGCGCGGCCGCACAGGCGGAGCCGGACCCGGACGACGCCCCGGAACCCGGTGGACTCCGGGGCCTGTTCCGCCGGCGGGCCTGACGCCGCCGGGCCCGGCCCGCCAGGCTGGATCCCCCCACCACGGCTAGCGCGGGCCGATAGGGTTTCCCGAACCCGTGACGCGCAGCCGCCCTGGAGGAGATTCCCGGTGACCGAGATCCCTCGAGCAGAACGCACGCCGTACTTCGCGTGCACCGCGTGCGGGCTGATCGGGGAGCCGGATTCCGCGGACTACACCCTCACCGCCGACCGCGAGCACGTCGAACGGACCCGGCCGATGACCGTGGGCTGCGGCTTCTGCCGCACGCACACCGAGATCGCCAGCACCGACGTCCTGGACCGCGACAGCGAGCACGCGTGTTCCCGCTGCGGGACCCGCACCGCCTGCCCGGCCGACGCCGACCGGGTCGTCTGCTGGGGTTGTGGTCTGAACGAGCCCGGACCTGCTTCCGTCGGGGCGCGCGCCACCTACCGGCAGGACGTTGAGCGCGGCGCCGATCAGTGGGCCGCCGCCCGGGTCCGCGTCGCCAAACAGGACGCACGCGCGCGTGGGACCCTGCCCGGCTGGGCTTCGTAGCCATCGGCCGCTGACGGGCTCTTACGCCATGGCGGCGGCCACGGTCTCCAGGACGGCGCGCTGCTGAGGGTCGACGGGGACGTCGGCCTGGCGCAGCGAGCGAAGCGTGGTGCCTTCGACGCATAGCCTGCACAGCCCGATCATCGGCATCGGACCGGCACCGATCAGGGTGCGCGAGGAAGAGCTCTCGTAGACGGGCCGGTAGCAGCCGGGGCACAGCAGGCAGTCCTCGGGTTCGTCCGCCGGCGGCGCGTCCGGACCGAGCAGCGGCACGATCCGCAGGAGGTTTTCCCCGGCTTCGGCCCACAGCCCCATAGGCCGTTCCGCGCTCCGCTCGAAGACGACGTCGCCGTCCGGGTCCTCGGGGGCGCGGACCCGGGCCAGCGTGCCGACGCCTTCCTCTGGGTGATCGGGCAGGAACGCCAGGACGGTCCTGTGTCCGGGCCCCTCGGTCACGCCGAAGACGTGACCGCGCCCAGCTGCGAGGGCCGCGCCCACCTCGTTCAGTCCGCCGTCGACGTCGTTGCGCAGGCGCAGCGGCCAGGCGGCCGGAACGCCGTCGATCTCGGCAGGGGAAGAGGTGATCAGGATGCCGTTGCCGGACTGGCGGACGTCCAGGTGCTGCATTCCCCGGGTGGAGTGGAACGCGGTGCCGAACCATTCCGTGGTCGGCTGGACGTTCTCGCGCCGTGGGTGGCGTGGCTTGTGCTGCTTGTGACGTCCCATGCTGTGCCTCGCAGACGTGGCCCCGTACACGGGCCGATTGGTCCGCTGGACCCACAACCGGCTGCCCGGCAGTCCAGGTGCGCCACGGGCCCGGTCTTCACCTGCCCAGCCCAGCCCGCTGTCGGGTCCACCTGACCCCGGCCCGCCCGAGATGTGGCCGCGGGGCGCCCGGCGGGACGGCTCCCGAAGTCGCCGCGCCGCCCGGCGGGATGACGAGGGCCAGGGCGCGCACTGCGCCCTGGCCACGGCGTACTCAGGTAGTCCGACGTCATCAATCGGAAGGCAGCCATGAGGCCCAGCAAGCAGCAGAACAAGGAAGCGTCGGCCAGGAACGGCGACCCGGAAGACCTGTGGCACGCGATGGCCCGCCTGCACGCCACCCATCCCGATCCGGTCGGCCTTGGCTGGCGGTTCGAGCGGCCGGCGGCACGGCTGTCGATCGTGAAGCCGGAGGACATCGTCCTCTCGGCGCGGGTGGAACTGTTCGAGGGTGAGCCGGTGCACAGCCTTCACGACGTGCTCGACACGGTGACGCGCGACCTCGACAGGGGCAGCGGGTTCGGCGAGTACGCGCTCGTGCCCGAGGTCGCGCTGGAGCTCATGATCGGTGTGCGGGAGGAACTGCCGCTGCACACAGGCCACGTCGCAGGCATCACCCAGCTCGTGCGGGATGCCCTCGGCACTGTCGGCGCCCGCAGCACACCAGGGGGCGGCCTGTGCTTCCACTGCCAGGGGACCGGGCGTGCCCGCCCGCTGTGGGAGCGGTCGTTGTCAGCTGGCCACGACGTCGCGTAGTTCCCGTACGGCGCGTTCGTGGTGGTGCTGGGCGGGGATCGCCTCGTACAGGTCCAGGGCGCGGCGGCGGACCAGGCCGGTGCGGAAGTCGACGGGCAGCGCCGTCAGGGCGGCGACCGTACGGCGGCACGCCTGCTCGGTGTCGCCGTCGTGATGCGAGCACGCGGCGGCGTCGATGGTCAGCAGGGTGCGCGTCATGGTGCTGGTCGGCGCGGACAGCTCCAGCGCCCGCTGCTGGCTCTCGTTCGCGCGGCGGGTGTCCCCGAGGGTGGTGAAGGCGTGGCTGAGGTGCACGTGGTGTTTCTGCTCGCCGTACGTCAGCCACGTGTCCGACCGCTCGGACTCGGGGAGCCGGCCCATGAGGGCATCGGCGGCATCGAGCGCGGCGCGGGCCTGCTCGCTCTGGTGGTTGAGGGCGTAGGCGCGGGCGGCGACGGCGGCCGACAGCACCGCGGCGGCGGTCGGCCGGGTGCCGGCCGCCTGCCGGGCCTGGTCGGCGAGATCGGCCGCGGCCCTGGGGGCGCCGTAGTTGAGCGGCACCATCGCTTCCCGGGCGAGGACCCAGGCGCGCAGCTGGGGGTCGCCGGATTCGGCGGCGGCCCGGACGGCGGTGGCGAACCAGGCGCGTGACTCGCGGCGGCTGCCCAGGTCGTGCAGGACGATCGCGGTCATCCCGGCCATCTGCCCGGCCGTCCGGCACAGCCTGGCCCGGACGGGGGCGGGCTGCGGGACGGTGAGCAGTGGGCGCAGGGTCGTGAAGTCGGTGACCAGGTCGGCCAAGACGCGGGTGGGGGCCTGGCCGTGGTAGCCGTATCCGTAGCTTTCGGCTGCGGCCTCGAGGTCGGCCAGGTCCTGGGGAACGTCGGGGGAGAGAGTCTGGTCGACGTCGGTCCGGGCGGCGGTGAGCGCGGCGATCGCTGGTGCGGTGAGGCCGGCGGCCAGCGCGCCGCGCAGCAGGTTGCGGCGCTTCATCGGATCTTCTCCATGGTCGGACTCCGTGCTGAGAACGGCGGTGTCCTCCCAGGGTTGCGCAGCAAGCCCCAGTAGGGCACCGGGAATGCGCAGTCCGCCGGCGATTCGCTCGACAGTCGTGAGGGCGGTGACAGCCGTGGTGCCCCGGGCGATCTGGCTGACGCGATCTGCCTTGAGCGCGCATGCTTCGGCGATCCGGTTGAAGGAGATCCCCGCCTCGTGGGCCATCGCGAACACCGTGGTGAAGTCCCGCTCACGCAGCGCCCGGACGAACGCGGAGTCGGTCAGCAGGCGGTGCGGCACTTGGGCGGGTGACGGCGGTAAGTCGTCCACAAGGCCCCCAGAAATCTCGTGGAATGACAGTGCGTCAGCGCAACGACCATACCCACAGTGGGGGCCCCGTCACGGGGTTATCGCCCGTGTTGTTCGCGGCTGTACTGGCGGTGTTCGCGGCCGTGGCTATCCAGGGCCCGGCCGACCGATCAGGAGGAGGGTCCTCATGCAGAGTCCCGCCACACCCCCGCCCGCCACGTCCGGACCGTCGACGGGCGGCCTGGTCCGCTCCCGCCGGTCGATCGTCGCCGCCCGGGGCCGCAACGCCATCCCCTCGGACGGCGGCGGTACCGGCAAGAGCGACGGCAACGACTGACGGACCGGGAGCCCTGACGCGATGACGCGCCTGTCCATCGCGGCGTGCCTGGGCGAGGACTTCCTCGCCCAGGCACTGCACCGCGAACACCGCCACGTACCCGGCGCCCTCGATGTCGCCGGGATCATGACCTGGGACGACCTCAACCAGATCCTCGCCGCGCACCGGCTGGAGCCGCCGCGCATGCGGCTGTCCCGCGACGGCGAGACGCTGCTGGTCGGCGGCTACACCACACCGGTCGCCACCCGTCGCCACACGGTGTGGCACCGCCTCCACCCGGCCGAACTGCACGCCCGCCTGAAGGAGGGCGCCTCTCTCGCCCTGGACAGCGTCGACGAACTCCACCCGCCGATCGCCCGCCTCTGCGAAGCGATCGAGCGCGAGCTGCACACCCGCGTACAGGCGAACCTCTACGCCTCATGGAGCGCCACCGAGGGCTTCGGCGTTCACTGGGACGATCACGACACGGTCATCGTCCAGCTGGACGGCGCGAAGCGGTGGCGGATCTACGGCACCACCCGCCCGTACCCGCTCTACCGCGACATCGAGGACCCCGGCGAGGCGCCCACCGAGCCGGTCGCCGACCTGGTCCTGTGGCCGGGCGACGTCCTGTACGTGCCGCGCGGCGTGTGGCACGCCGTCTCCGCCGACCAGGGCACCCGTTCCCTGCACGTCACCTGCGGCCTGCAGACCCACACCGCGACCGACCTGATGGCGTGGGTGTCCGAGCAGCTGCTCACGCACGAGGACTGGCGGCGAGACCTGCCGCTGCTCGCCGCACCGGACGTCCAGGCCGACGCCGTGGACGGGATGCGCAAGCGGCTCGCCGAACTGCTGGACGACCCGACGCTGCTCGCCCGCTACCGGGCGGCGATGGACGGACAGGCCGTGGGCCGGATGGTGCCGAGCCTGCCGTACATCGACACCGTCCCCGCCGACGGCGGTCTGCGGGTGAGGCTGACGACCGCCCGCGCGGTGCTGGAGGTCGGCGAGGACGCGGTGACGCTGTCCGCCGCCGGGAGCACGTTCGAGTTCGCGCCCGCGGCGGAGGCGGTGCTGCGCCCGCTGGTCGACGGCAGGACCGTGGACCTGGCCGCGCTCGCCGTTTCGGCCGGCCTCGCCCTGGAGGACGTCGTCGGGCTGGTCCAGGAGCTCGTTGCCGGGCAGGCCGCGACGGTGGGGAGTCTCCTGTGACGGCACAGCTCGCTCTGGGCACCTACCGGTGCCGGGCGATCCCGGAGGCGGCCGTCCGTGCGGCCGCCTCCGGCGCGCAGTGGATCGACACCGCCCCCAACTACGCCACCGGCCAGGCGCAGACCCTCCTGGCCCCGGTCCTGGCCGCCCGCCCGCACCTGCGCATCGCCACGAAGACCGGGTTCTTCACCGCGGCCACCGGCGACGACGCCGTGAACGACGGTGTCCTCACCGAGGACCAGGCCGTCGCCGGGCACAGCCTCGCCCCGGACTTCGTGCGCTGGCAGATCCGCCGCAACCGCGCCCAGCTCGGGCGTGACCGGCTGGACCTGGTCCTGCTGCACAACCCCGAGCGCGCCCACACCGGCGACCGCCCCGCTCTGCACGGCGCGATCCGCGAGGCCTTCGCCGTCCTGGAGGAAGCCGTGGCGGCCGGGCACGTGAGCGGGTACGGCATCGCCACGTGGGCGGGCCTGGAGGAGGAGGCGTTCACGGTGGAGGACCTGCTTGCCCTGGCCGGTGAAGCCGCCGGGGGAGAGCAGCGCCACCACCTGGTCGCGCTCCAGATGCCGGTCAGCCTGGTGATGATGACGCCTATCGTCCAGGCCCTGGACGGCCGGGGCCCGCTACCGGCCGCCGCAGGCGCGGGCCTGCGGGTGATGGCGTCCGCGCCGCTGCACGGCGGGGAACTGCCCGGCATGGTCGACCAGGAGCTCGCCGACCTCATCCGGCCGGGCCTGACCCCCGCACAGGCGTGCGTCCTCGCCGTCGCGTCATGCCCAGGAGTGACGGACGTCCTTCTGGCCGCCTCCGATGCGCCACACTGGAGGGAGGCGGCTGACGCCGTTGCTCAACCCTCCCTGACCGCCGCCAAGTTGCGGGAGATCACTGGTGTACTCGCCTCCCCCTGACCCGGACACCGAGCGCCGCATGCGCGCCCACTACGCCCGAGCCGCGCAGGCCCTGGACGTACGAGCCGAGCCGGGCGGGGAGTTCTGGGGTTGGGCCGGGCGCACCCTGGGTGCCCCGGCCCGCACCGCCGCCGACGCCCCGGCGTGGCTCCGGCTGGTGTCGGCCCCGGAGGACAAGGCGTCGGGGAAGCTGTGGGATGGAGCCTTCGACGCACAGCACGCCTTCGGCGACCTCGACGGCCACAGGCCCGCACTCCTGGGGGTGCACGACGCTTTCGACGATGGCACCGCCTACCGGGCGGAGCTGTCGGCCCGCGTCGATGAGCCGGTCGTGTCCGACGACCCGATCCTTCAGCGCGACCTCTCATTGCCGGGCTCCTGGTGGAACGACCTCGCCGGGACGCTGGAGAAGGTGTCGGCCGTTGACACCGACCGCGTCGCCGTACGACAGCAGTACATCGAGCGAGCCATCCCCGAGTTCGTGGGCATTCCCGCCCCGGATGTCAGCTGCTGGACAACAGCCCATGCGGATCTGCACTGGGCGAACCTCACGTCGCCGCTGCGCCTGCTGGATTGGGAGTCATGGGGGCAGGCTCCGGAGGGTTTCGATGCGGCGACGCTCTATGCCTACTCGCTGCTCCAGCCAGACACCGCCGCCCGCGTCCGCACTGTCTTCCCTGTCCTCGGCAGCCGGGCCGGCCTTGCCGCCGAAGCGACCGTGTGCGCGCAGATGCTTCAGACTGTGAACCGCGGCGACAACTTGGTCCTCGAAGACCAGCTCCGGAACTGGGCTAAGGAAATCCGCCAGCGCTGAGTCCGTCGTACCGGCGTCCTGTATGCGCAGACGACGACGGCCCGCTCCTGGTGGGAGCGGGCCGCAAGGTGGCGCCGGTCAAGCCGTGTGCTCGCGATCGAGCAGCATCACGGCGTACAGCGGGGAGTCCGGGAACGGCTGGCGCTCGCCGACCTTCCGGTACCCCCAGCCCTCGTACAGCGCCTGGAGTCGAGGCCGTTTGGTGTCCACGGTGAGCACGGCCAGGGCCTCCGTCCGGTCGGCGAGCAGTGCGGTGTGCAGCCGTTCCCCGAGGCCCTGCTTGCGCCATCGCGGCCGGAGCATCAGTTCCGAGACGGAGAACGTCGACGGGTCGGCCGGCTCTTCGGCCAGGTACTCGCGCCACCATTCGCGTCCCGGCTCGCCCGGGGCCCCGTAGGTGAACCCGACTGGTTGCCCGCTCTCGTAGGCGACCACGCACGCGAATCCTTCGCGGCCTCCCCAGTGATCCACGAACCAGGGGAAGCGCTGGACGAACTCCTCGTGCCGCCGCTCGAAATAGGCGTCGGCGTGGACATCGAGCAGGGTCTGCCGGATGCCGGGCAGGTCGTTGTGTCCGTAGCTGCGCAGGTCGATGGCGGGTGCCGTGGTCACGCGGAGCTCCATTCGGATCGGTAGCGGTCGGCCCACTCGCGCGCCACGGTGGTGGCGGGCGCGAGCGTGAGGAGATCACGGTAGAAGTCGCCGAGAAGGACGCGCAGGCGGCCGGGCAACGGGCCCCCGGACATCAGGATGAAGGCGTCCTCGGTCGTGGCGCAGGCTTGTTCGGCGTCGCCCTGGTGGAGCTGGGCGATGGCAAGGTCCACGATTGTCATCGCGCGGTTGCGCCGGTACGTCGCCGGGAGCGTGGCCAGGGCACGGTGGGAGGCTGCTTCCGCCTCCGCGGGCTGACCGAGACGGCTGCGGACGATCCCGGTCAGGGCGTGCAGCTCTGCGGGCCCGTAGAAGGCGACCCATGCCGGGCGGGGCCGGGGCTCGGCTCGCGTCAGGGCCTCTTCGGCGTATCCGATCGAGCGGACGGCGGCCTGTCCGTCGCCCCGGTAGGCGTGCCCCACTGCGGCACGGGCGTGTGCGAGGGAGCCGAACAACGGGTCGCGGCGCGTGATCGCGCAGGACTGGGCTGCCTGGGCTGCTGCTACGCCTTCGGCGTGGTGACCGAGCTGGTGCGCGAGGATCGAGGTGGAGTTCCACACCCGCATCAGTGCCACGGGGTCCTGCGACAGCCCGGCGAGTCTGAGCGCTTCGTTCACGTGCAGGCGGGCGTGATCGAGCTGGCGGGCGTCGATGCACGACCAGGCGGCGGCCGTGGTGTAGTCGGCGGCGACACCGAAGAGCCGTTGCCGGATCGTCTGCGAGGCGGACCGGTCCTGTAGGCCGACGGCCTCGGCTGCGCCGGCGAGCGCGGCGCGTTCGAGAGCGGCGTGCCCGCCGTGTTGCTGATCGAGCAGGGTGAGCTGGTCTAAGCCCTCTCGCAGGCGGATCACGTCGGAGGTGCCCACGGCGGTGGAGCGGGTGTCGACGGCTGGCAGGGCGGTGGCGGCGAGCGCGGACGTGGCGGCGGTGCAGAAGCGGCGGCGGAGCATGGCGTCTGGGTCCTCGTAGGGCGGTGCGGGCATGCCCGGGGGATAGAAGCCGAGACATGCGGGTGTGCATCCGAATACTGCCGTCAGGGCGTCTCGCTGGCGCTGGTGCGGCCAGCGGGATTTTCCGGTTACCCAGTTGCGGACCGTACGGTCACCGACCGTTCCCTTGTGACCGGCCGCCTTCAGCTCATCGTTCACCCGGTCGGCAAGCGGACCCTGCTTGAAGGCGTGTTCGATCATGTGGGCCTGCAACCGGAAATTTCCTTCCACACACTCACCGTAGCCGCGTGATCATGCAGCGTGGAGGAGTTGCGCGGATCCCACCCTTCACAAATTTCCGGTCACCGCGAGTAGCAACGACCGCACTTTTCCTACCTGTTGATCGCGCTCCGGCGTTGGACTGGACAGGCGCTCTCCGGTGAACGCCGCAGGCGCCGGCGGCCGTCTCTCGTTCCCCCGTGGGAGATGGCCGCCATCAGCTTCCCGACCGCGAGCGCGAGGCACCAATATGACGACGCGCAGCACGCAGCCCTCTCCCGGCGCCTATGTGGACGCCCCGGCGATTCACCGCGAGCGGCTGAGCCCGCAGCAGATCGCAGGTCACTCGTGCTGCTGGTGCAGTGGGACCCCGGACCCCAGGTACCCGGTGCCGATACTGCGCGGGGACACCCTGCTCGCCTGCGACCCGTGTGCGTCGATGTACGGCGTCCCGGCTGTTGAGGTCGACCAGTGAACGACGCCGACGACTTCGCGGTCGCGCTGGACCACTGGACCGCCCGTGACTGGACGGAGTACCGGGAACGGGTTGAGGACGGCGAGGGCAGCGCGAGGGCGATCGACGCCATCCAACGGCGCCGCCGTCGCCGGGGACAGAACGAGCAGGCGCAGGAGAGCGCCAAGTGACCGGCGCAACGGTGCCCCGCTCAGCAGGGGTGGGTGACCTGGTCCGCGACACCTCCCGGGACTGTCAGGCCGTGCTCACCGACGTACGCGCCGGACTCCCGTACCTCCGCCTCCAGTTCGGCAGCACCTTCACCGAGCCCTGGCCCGCAACGTGGGAGTCCGTCGAGCTGATCGCCAAGCGCGGCACCTGGGAGGCGTCGTGACGGGCGGCAGGCACAGGGCGCCGACCTCCGACGGCCGTACGGCGGGCGCGGTCCTCCTCGGATCCCTCGCGGCCGGCCTCGCGCTGGCAGGAATCGAGGTCAGTGCGGCGTTACGGGCCGGTGCCGCGCCGGTCGGCGTTTCTCGGCCGGATGCGCTGGCGCCGGAGTCCGCGGACAGCCACCTCACCGACCGGCCCGCGCCGCACACCGACCGGTACGGCACCCGGCCTCCAGTCGCACCGAACTCCGACGGGGCCGGTCATCTCCCAACGACCCGTTGAAGGGAACCTCCTGACGTACGACGTGAGGCCCGGTCCACCCAAGAAGGGGAAGCGATCAGCCCGCCCATCCGATGTCACGGACCTCGATCGCTCCGGCGTGCGGCATGTACTGGATCCAGCACCGCCGTCCGAACGCCTCCCGGATCTCCTCCACCGAGCCCGGGTCACGGACGTCGGGCCAGGCCCGCGGATCCATCCGCGCGACTTCCACGAGCGCCATCACCTCCTGGCGGGCCCGGTCGCTGGGCAGCTGCGCCATGACCTCCACCGCGAGCTCCTCCACCACCACGCCGTGCCGCATCCCGCACACCCCCGTCTGATCGACTCGGGCAGCAGCGTACGAAGGAACCCCCGATCGCGTTCCGGCCTGTGGATAACCCGCGTCCGTGCTGCTCAACGGCCCCGGAGCACAGCCCAGATCGCGTCGACGTGGGGCCGGACGAAGGCCTGCGCCCGCTCTTCGGCCTCAGCGTGCTCTTCGGCGGTCAGGACCCGCCGCACGCACAGTTCGGTGATCTCGACTTCGTACGTCCGGTAGTCGTCCGCGGGCCGGGGCAGCAGGACGGGGTACAGGTGCCAGCCGTGCGCGGTCGCCCGCCACAGCTGGCGGTCGGCCTCGGTGAGGGTGCCGTAGTGCTCGATGAACATCGCTACGACGTCCGCGGTGAAGTACGTCGACGGCCGGTCGCCGGCCTCACACCCCGGGCAGTCGTCCTTGCCGGTGCACGCCGCCAGGCGCCGGTCGTAGCGGGGCGGCCAGAAGCGGGGGTGGGCGCGTTGCTGGGTGTAGGTGCGGCCGACGGGGCGGCGGTGGACTTCGACGTGGCCGTCGGCCTCGAGGCGGCGCACTGCCCGCCGTATGGCGGCGCGCTGGGCGTCGGTCGGCTGATCGACGCCGTAGACGACGCGGGCGAGGCCGGTGATCGAGGCGGCCAGCGGGGTGCCGTCGATGGTGCTGCGCCCGCCGGGCTCGCTGCGCACGTACGCCAGCACGGCCCGCTGCACTCGCCCGAGTCCTCGTGACACGCCTCCAGTGTCCCGCTCCGCCCGGGTCTGGGAAACGAGCGCTTACAGCCTTCGCCGGGGTGATCGGAGTGAAGACGCCGGGCATCTCAGCAACGAACGCTTATGCCGCGCCGACGGTTGTCGGCGGGCCCGGGGACGACGAAGCCTCCAGGACCCGGGCGGGGTCCTGGAGGCTCATCCCTTGCTCCGCAGGCACTGCTCAACGAGCGTGGCCCTGACGCCGTCACGCGGCAGCGGGCTCCTCCACAGGGTCGAAGGGGCTGGGGTAGGCGGCCATCTCCTCCAGCCGCCTGATGACGGCCTCCGTATCGCCCAGGGCCCGGTGACCGCCGCCCAGCTTCTGCCAGGTGTAGCTGCCGAAGTAGTCGTGCCAGTCGCCGAAGAAGGTGGCGTACTGCTCCATCGCGCACTCTTCCCACACCTGCGCGTCCAGCCAGGCCTGCGCGGCCTCGTGCCGGTGGCCGCCGTAGCGGGGGTGCTTGGTGAAGTCGACCGTGCCCCGGGCCTGGTGGTGCAGGTGGAGCTCCCACAGCAGCCGGCCGGTGTCGTACTCCCGGTTGTAGATCACGATCCGGCGCCCGGCGAGGGCCTCGGTGAGGCGGGGGAGGATTTCGGAGAAGCTGGGCGCGCCTTCGACCATGGCGTCGGTGATGCCGTGAATCGCTGTGGCCTCCGCAGGGATCGGCTCACCGCCGGGGTTGAGCAGCGTGTCGAGCAGCACCGTCCCGGACACCGTGGTGACGGCGATCTCCACGATCCGCGACGTCGCGCTCAGGCCGGTCGTCTCGGAGTCCAGGACCGCGTACGCGTCCGGTTCGGCGAGGATCTTCTGCGCCCACGCGATGGTCGGCCCGAGGTCGCCCCATCGGGCCCGGTCCGCCCGCCGCTGCGCCTCCACACGCTCGCGTTCGATCTCCTGGTCACACGCGGCACAGTGCCAGTCGGCCATCGCCTGCTCGCGCCCGCTCATTGCCGCCCACACAGCGCGCGGGAACAGCTGCACCAGGCACCGCCGACAGGACCGTTCCACCAGCGACAGTGCCACCCGCCGTCCGCGCTCAAGACGTTCCTCGCACGCCAGACACATCCCGTCGCCCCAGCTCCTGGCGGGCGCTGGCGTCCGGAAGACGGTGCCGCAGTCCTGGCACGTCCGACGGCGCAGATCCGCCCGGCGCCGGGCCTCCCGGTCCTCGCACACGCCGCACAGCCCCCACACCGGGACCGGGAACACCTCGCCGCAGTCGGTGCAGGTACGGCGCGCCTGCATCTGCCGGCGCTGCAGAGCCGACAACGGCCGCATCTTCACCGACTGCTCCGGGTCCCACAGAGCGATCCGGGTCCCGTACCAGTGGGCGTAGACGTACGCGGACGGCTGCTGTCCCGCAGCGGGCTTGCGCCGCACCGCACCCAGTTGGGCCTTTGACCGCAGGTACGCCGGCGCCCTGCCGCTCGCGTACACCGGCACTCCCTTCACGAACTTCAGCGGCTTGCCCCGGGCCGCCCGCTCCGGAGCGACGTCGTTCTCCTGGCCCGCCGACGCGGTCAACACCTCGTTCACGAATTGCCTCCTTCGGCCTAGCGGCGACCAACCGCAACGAACCGTGACATAACTCATGAATTAGCGTCAAGTGCTAAGAAAAACAGGCAAGTTGGGCGTATGCCCTTAGATACCCGCTCGCGTACGCGAGGGAAAAATTCACCCGTCCAGGCGTCCGGCTGAGCCCGGGAGCCGCCAGGGCGTGGTCGGCAGTGCCCCCACAGGCCCGACCATGAGGCAGACCACGGCGGGCGAGACCCCCGACCACGGCGCCGGGCGGGGAGTGTCCGAAGTGACACAAGATTCGAACAAGCGATCTAATGCCGGTATGGACGTGACCGACTTCCCCGACGACCTGGTGCAGACGCAAGCCGCCTGGCACGCCACCTACGACGCGCTCGCCGAACCCCGCCCTCGCGACACCACCGCCCTGCGCCGCCGCCTGCTGCTCCTGTCCGTACGGCTGCGGTGGCACCCGTACTGGGAGACCGTCCCCTCAGCGGCGGCGGCCCGCTCCGAGCTGCGCCACCTCGCCCGCGCCCACGGAGCCGTCCGGGCCGCGTGACCGGCCGTCCCGGTCGACCAGGAGCACGGCGTTGCGCCGGAGGTTGCGCCTGTCTGTTGCGCTGGGTGTTGCGCCAAGGGTTGCGGTAGGTGTTGCGCGGCCCGCAGGAACGCCCCCGCGTCAGTGCAGGTCACCGCGCGGGTTTGCCGTGGTCGGCCCGCTGACATCCCCGTTGCGGCTGCTCTGCCCATGTCCCCTGGCTGGTGTGAAGGAGGAAGGGACGGGCGGGATGGGCGGCGCGGCCACGGCCGGGGATCGGGGCGCGCTCAGCCGGTTGCGCGTCGGCGGTGGCCGCCGCGCCTCGCCGCCGTCAGCCCGGCGGCGGAGGCCGGGACGGAAGTCGCCTGCGCCTCGATGCTGTCCTTCCGGTGCCGAGCCCCACCAAGGGGTGAGGCGGGAGAGTCCCGCCGGATGGAGGTACCGCTGTGATCGTCCGACTCCTGGGCGGCCCGCTCGCCGATCGCGAACTCACGATCACCGACGCCCCGTGGACCGGAGGCTGGCTCACCGCCGGTGACACCGACTGGGGCCTGTACATCCCGGTGCACCGCGACCCGGCGACCGGCACCGTCCTGGCGGAGGCCCGGGTCACCGTCCCGCGTCGCCGGTAACGGCCCACCAGCGCCGTGACGCACGAGACCCCGGGCCTTGTCGGCGGGCCCGGGGTCTCACAGCGGCGGGGGACCGGTCAGAAATCGTCCCCGTAGCCCTCCCGCTCGGAGGGCGGCCCGAACCGCTTGATCGACCAGCAGGTGCAGGTGCCGCCCTCGTACAGCTCCTTCTCGCACTCTTCGTGGTGCTCCTGCACCGGCCGCCTCGTAGGGGTCGCTGCCGACGGCGCGGACTGCGGGGCGGCCTCGGTGGCCGGGGCCGGTCCCGCCCAGTCCATGCCCAGCGCGGCGAGGGCGGCGAGCTGCTCCGCGGTGAGCTTGTCGCGCCTCGACTTGGTGTTCGAAAGCCATACCCCGAGTTTCACCGACACCGGCTCCGCCTCGCCGTCGACCGTGATCTCCACGACCGCGCTGCGCGGGACGGCCCGCTGTCCCTCCTTCTCCACCCACTGCGTCAGGGCGGCCAGGCCTCGCTGGAACGCCGCCTCTGCCTTGCTCCCGGTCGGACGCGCTCCCTTGAGTGCGGCCAGCGCCGGAGTGAGCTCCGCCGGGGCGGTGGCCGTCACGGGGAGGGCGGCGCCCTGTACGCCCAGCGCGGTCAGCCGCTCGCGCTGTTCGGGCAGGAGCTGCGCCCAAGTGCCCACCTCCTGCTGCCGCCACCTCCAGGTGCCGATGTCGTCGCCGTCGTAGACGACGCCCGGCGCGATGTAGGGCAGGACACCGTCGGCGTCGACCAGGTCGGCGAGGACCCGGTAGTGGCGCTGCCAGCTCAACGGCCACGGGCAGTCCCAGTCCTGGTCGATCGCCGTCAGCTGCGCCGCGCGTTCCGCCGCGCGCTTCGGGTCCTTCCCGAGCCCGCCCTTCCGCCGGAGGTTGGCCATGTGCTGCCCGATGGGCACCATCGCCTCGCCCTCACCCCAGACCGCGTCCTGACGCGGCGCAAGGTGCCCGGTGGCCCGCCGGAAGGAGCGGAGCGCGGCCAGCTTGGCCTCCCACGCCTCCTCGCCCGGCTCCCAGAGCATCCCGGCCTCCGGAGCGTCCAGCAGCGTCTTGCGCCGCTCCTCCAGCTCACCCGCCCGCAGCGCCTTCCGCTGCTGGTGCACCCACCGTCCGAGGGGGAAGTCCTTCGTGACGCCGACCTCGACCTCAACGTCATACGGGACGGCGTAGACGCCGGTGATCTGGTTCTCCGCCCTCCAGCGCAGCAGGGCCTGGTAACCCTCCAACCAGACGAGGCTCTCCGGCCGGTACACCCGGGTCCGTAGGAACGCGGCGATGGTCGCGGCGTCCCGGGGAGAGGAGAAGTGCAGCAGCGCGGACTCGGCAGCGGCGTCGGTGGCGTCCTGCTCCTGGTCCTCGCCGTCGCCCTCACCGCCGGCCCCGACGATCCGCCCGTCCTCGTCACGCTGGACATGGACCTTGCGCTTGCCGCTGGTGAGCGCACGGGAAGCGAGCTGCTCGACCAGACGTTCGTCATGCGAACGCAGGCCCTGGAGGACCGCCACAAGAGGGCGGAAGCTGGCACTGGCGACCATGTCCGTCGGGTCCTCGTTCGGCTCCAGGAACACCGGCACGATGATCCTGGCCACCTTCGTGCTGCCGTCCCTGTTGAGCCGGAGCGCGCGGCCGATGTTCTGCACGATCTCCACCTGGGAGCCGCGGGTGTCCGCGAAGCAGATCGAGTCGACTCCCCGCTCGCCGGTGATGTCAACGCCCTCACCGAGCACGCGAACGCTGGCGAGGAACGCCCGGTGCACCCGGCGCCCGGCGGCGTCGATGCCGTTGGCGAACTGGCGCAGCGCCTCCCGGCGTTCGGCCACCGTGTGGTCGCCGCACAGCCACGCCGACCACACCCGGTCCGGCGGGACGTGGCGGCCGGCCTCCAGCTCGTAGAACTCCGCGTCGATCGAGGACTTCGGCAGCTTGTCGGCGGCGGCCAGGTCCTCATCGGAGGCATCGTTGACGTACAGCTCGGCTGCCGTCTCCGGGAGCTTGTCCGCGAACGCGGCGGCCTCCTCCACCTTCTGGTGGAACGTCATGACCGTACGGAGGTTGTACGCGGCGGCGTGCTCCAGGAGCGCGGTCTGCAACAGGGCCAGGCGCCGGCCCCGCCGCGCCTCCTCCGACTCCCCGATCACGGGGGAGGGATCGCGGATCTCCAGGACGTCGATCTCGAACCCGGCGAGGATCTCCCGCTCGATCGCCTCGCTCAGCCCGAGCTCCGCGAGCCACGCGCCGTACGTCCCGTTCGGGTCGTCGGCCATGGTCGCGATCTCCGCCTCCTGGCCGTCCGCGCCCTTCTGCGGGCGGGCAGCGGCGAGGATGCGCGGCGTGGCGGTCAGGTAGAGCCGGAAGTCCGCCGGGATACGGGCGTTGTCGTGGATCGCTGCCCACGGGCGGCCAAGATCACCAGCGGTTCCGTGGGCCTCATCCACGATGGCGAGGTGGAAGCCGTCCATGCGCTGCCCGTAGAGCCTGTCTCCGCCCGCCAGAGCGGCCTCCAGCGGCCCGCGAACCTTCCGCTGGCCCATGGGAGCGTCGATGTCCTCGCGGTCCACGAGAGAGGCGTACGTGGCGAATACGACCACGGGCCCGGACCTGGACCACAGGGCGAGCTGGATCGGGTTCGTGGTGGTCCGCACGCCCAGCGCGTTCAGCACCGAGTCGTTCTCCAGCGAGCACACCGCGACCATCGGGGCCCGGTGGCCCACCAGGCGCCACGCCTGGGCGGTCTGGGCGAGCAGGTCCAAGGTCGGCACGGTCACGAGGATCCGGCCGTCCGCGAACGACTCCAGCGCGCACGCGGCGGCCGTGATCGTCTTGCCCGAGCCGGTCGCTGACACGATCGTGCCACGGGCACCCTGCGGGGGCACAGATGACCTTGCAGGGAATCCCACCCACCTGCGAAACGCGGAGCGCTGATCTACCTGGTGTTCCTTGAGCTGAATCGCTGACATTCCATGCCTCTCCGAGCGCTGAATTTCCGTTGGTCTTTCAGAGGGCCGCGTGCGGAATGCAGGCCGCACCCATGTCGTTCCAGATCGACGCATCCGCCTTGTGCCAGCCGCCCGGCTTTCCGTCCTTGAACGGTGGCTTGTCGTCCAGGTCGTAGTGCCCGGCATCGAGCGTGCAGACGATGACGTCCCCGTCGCTGTTCACCGTCCGCGCGGTGCACAGGCCGCCGGATTCACCCAGCGCCTCCAGCACCCGGCGCCGCGCCGTGGTGTGCGGATGGGTGCGCGGCAGCACGTTCTCCCGGACGAACTTCTCCAGCCGCACCAGGTCGGCCCGCTCACGCTGCCTCACGTCCGCGATGTGTACGGCCAGTTCAGCGGCCCCGGCCGACCGGCCGCCGCGCCGGGACCACTCCCGGTCCGCGATGCCCACTAGGGCCTCGCTCACGGCCGTCACGCCGTCATCCCAGCCGTCCGAGAACAGCGGGTCCCGAGAGGCCGGCGCCATGCCGCCCAGCTCCACCACCTGGCACTGCGCCCCGGCGACCGCCCCGGCCTCCAGCGCGGCCACCAGGTCGTCCGCCTCGCTCGCGGGTACGCCGTGCGCTTCCAGGAGCGCGAACACCTTTAACCGGGCGTTGACGCCCGCCGTCTGGTATTGCGTCACCCGGCGCACAGAATCGCTGCTCAGCGCGGGATCAGGTCCGGTAGATTCGTGGTGACCGATCATCTGCGGTCGTTCCTCTCGGAATTTCGGGGAGGTTCCCGGGTGGTTGGGTGGTGTCCCGTGTTTCCGCCAA
>NZ_LIRL01000616.1 GCF_001419795.1 Streptomyces niveiscabiei | reverse complement strand
TCCCGTGAACGTTCACGGGAACGTTCACGAGGGCATCGACATCGTTGTCTTCCCCGTCCTCGTAAAGCGAGCCGCTCGTGATGGAACACCGAACGATGTCCCGCAGACGCCTCCTCGGGGTCTCCCTCGGCGGCGCCGGTGGGGCCCTGCTGGGCCTGTCCGGCTGCGGGTCGAGCAGCGGCTCGGCCTCGGCCGGCACCGACCACCTGAGCCTGTGGTACTGGAAGGGCGCGCTCAGCGAGAAACTCCTCGCCACCGCCCGCAGCGCGGTCCCCGGCGTGCCGGGGCTGAAGGTGCGCGGCGCGCAGATGCCGTCCGGCGAGATCGACTCGAAGGTGCGCACCAGCCTCGCCGCCCGCGCCTTCGTCCCCGACATCACCGTCGCGAACTCCGACAACCTCGCGACGTTCTTCCCCGACGAGCACGAGTTCCTCGACCTGCGGGACTACGGCGCGGAGAAGGTCCAGGGCCGGTACCTCGACTGGAAGTGGAAGAGCTGCTTCACCCCGTCGGGGCGCATGATCGGCTTCCCGCTCGACGCCGGTCCGACCGCCCTGTACTACCGCCGCGACCTCTTCCAGAAGGCGGGCATCGCCTACGAACCCGCTGACGTGGCCCGGGAGTTGTCGACCTGGGAGCAGTACATCGAGGCCGGGAGGAAGCTGCGCGCGGGCAACGGCCCGTACCTGGTCAGCAACATCGGCAACGTCTTCCAGCAGGCGATGCTCCAGAGCACCAAGCAGTTCGTCGACTCCGGCAACCGCTTCATCGGCGACCAGGCACACGTACGGCACGCCTGGGACATCTCCGTCGAGATCCTCCGGCAGGGCCTCGCCGCCCGGATCTCCGACGGCACCCCCGACTACAACGCGGCGATGAACGGCAACCGCATCGCCACCATGACGACAGCGGTGTGGGCGATCAACGGCCTCAAGGACACGGCGCCGAAGTCGTCCGGCCTGTGGCGGCTCACGACCATGCCCAACGGCCCTGCCAATTACGGCGGTTCGTACATGACGCTGACCCGCTACTGCCGGGAGCCGGAGCGCGCGTTCGCCTTCCTGACCTGGCTGCTCAGCCCGGCCAACCAGCTCAAGTCCTACCAGGAGTCGGCCCTGTTCCCCACCACCCCGGCCGCGTACGCGGACCCCGCGATGCACCAGGCCGATCCCTTCTTCGGCGGCCAGCGGCCCATCGACGTCTTCGGTCCGGCCGCGCAGAAGGCGCCGGTCCTCTACTTCAGCCCCTACGAGGAGATCGCGAACACGCCGTTCTTCCAGGAGCTGACCAACGTCCAGACGCTCGGCAAGAACCCCGACCGCGCCTGGCGGGACGCCGTCAGCAGCGCCGAGTCCGCGCTCGTCAGAGTGGGGGTGAGCTGACGTGGCCGCCGTCGCCGAACGCCCGGCGCAGAAACGGCCGTTGGTGCGCCGTACGTCGTCCACCGCGCCCGGCGGACGCGGGCGGCACCTCGGGCCGTGGCTCGCCATCGCGCCGTTCTACGTGCTGTTCGCCGTCTTCGGGGCGTTCCCCGTGGTGTTCTCGCTGTACCTGTCCTTCCAGGACTGGGACGGGATCGGGAGCATGCGGTTCGTGGGGCTCCAGCAGTACGGATGGCTGCTCCAGGACTCGGTGTTCTGGCACTCGGTGCTCAACACCTTCGAGATCTGGCTGCTGTCGACGGTGCCGATGCTGTTCCTGGCGCTGGTGCTCGCGTTCCTGCTGCACTCGCAGGTGCGGTTCGGCGGGGCGCTCAAGGTCGCGTACTTCATCCCCAACGTGACCTCGATGGTCGCGATGACGATCGTCTTCGGGTCGGTGTTCGCGCAGACCGGGCTCCTCAACTCGGGCCTGAAGTCAGTGGGATTGGACGGGGTGGGCTGGCTGTCCTCCGAGTGGGGGATCAAGTCGGCGATCTCACTGATGATCATCTGGCGGTGGGTCGGCTACAACGCGCTGATCTTCCTCGCCGGGATCCAGGCCATCCCGACCGAGCACTTCGAGGCGGCGCGGATGGACGGCGCGAACAGCTGGCAGACCCTGTTCCGGGTCGTCGTACCGCAGTTGCGGCCGGTGATCCTGTTCGCGGCGGTCACCTCCACCATCAACGGGCTCCAGATCTTCACCGAGTCGCAGGTGCTGTTCCAGACCGACGACGTCGGGACGCTGGGCGGGCCGGGTCAGGAAGGGATGACCATCGTGCTGTACCTGTGGGAAAAGGCTTTCAAGGACCACCAGTTCGGGTACGGCGCCGCGATGGGCTGGGTGCTGTTCGCGATCATCGCGGTGTTCACGATCGTCAACTGGCGTCTGGTGTCCGGGCGTCGGGACGGGGGGTCGCGCCGTGGCCGCTGACGAGAGGCAGAGCGCGGGGCTCGCGATCGGCTCCGGCAGCCGGGTCACCCGGATCGCCGTGCGCGTCGTCCTGCTGCTGGGTGTGCTGGTCTCGCTGTTCCCCTTCTACTGGCTGGTGGTGATGGCGTCCGGTACGACGCAGGACATCTACCGCTATCCGCCGAAGCTGGTGCCGGGGCCGCATCTCCTCGACAACATGAAGCGGGTCGTCGACTCCGTCGATTTCTTCGGGTCGTTGTTCAACACGGTCGTCGTCGCGGTCGTCGGGACGGCGCTGGTGCTGTTCTTCGACTCCCTCGCCGCGTTCGCCTTCGCCAAGTACGACTTCCCGGCGAAGCGGTTCATGTTCGGCATGCTGCTGATGACGTACATGATCCCGGCCCAACTCTCCCTCGTGCCGCAGTTCGTGACGATGGCGGAGTTCGGGTGGGCCGGGTCGCTGAAGGCGCTCATCGTGCCCGGCGCGGCCAACGCGTTCGGCATCTTCTGGATGCGGCAGTACGCGGAGAACTCGCTGCCGGACGAACTGCTGGACGCCGGACGCATCGACGGGGCCGGGTTCTTCCGGCTGTACTGGAAGATCGCGCTGCCGATGTTCCGGCCGGCGCTGGCGTTCCTCGGGATCTTCACGTTCATCGGGCTGTGGAACGAGTACATCTGGCCGCTCGTCGTGATGATCGACCCCGAGAAGGTGACCTTGCAGGTGGCGCTCGCGAACCTCAACGTCCTTTACCAGGCGGACTATTCGCTGGTGATGGCCGGGGCGTTGATGAGCGTGGTGCCGCTGATCGTCGTGTTCCTGATCGGGGCACGGCACTTCCTGCGGGACCTGGCGGCGGGGGCGACGAAGATGTGACGGTCTTCGGCGCGCGGGGGAAGGCACTTCCGGTGAGGCGGCTGAGGCTGTGGCCGGGGGTGCCTTTTCCGTTCCGGGGACGCTGCGCGCCGCTTCGGGGACGCCTGGTGCCGTTCCGGGGACGCCGCGTGCCGTCGAGCGTGCCGGGGCCGTCCGTGGTCCGTGCTCGGCACAATACGGTGGAGACAGCCCCGGCGCGCGAGGAGTTACCCGATGACGCAGGTCAAGCCCATGCGTGCGGACGCCCGCCGCAACTACGAACGCCTGCTGAAGGCCGCGGCCGAGGCGTTCGCCGAACACGGGGAGCACGCGTCCCTCGACGACATCGCCAAGCGCGCGGGCGTCGGGTCCGGCACCCTCTACCGCCACTTCCCCACGCGCCAGGCCCTGTTGGAGGCGGCGTACCTCGACCGGATGGAGGCGCTCGGGCTGCGCGCCGACGAACTCGGCGCCGGTCTGCCGCCCGGCCGGGCGCTGGCGGAATGGCTCCACGAACTCTGCGTCGTCACGATCCAAGTGCGGGGCATGCGGGCCCTGTTGGGGTCGGCCGTGACCGGTGCGAACGCCAGTGTCTGCGGGACGCGGATGAAGGAGGCGGCGGGAAGGCTGGTCGAGCGGGCCCAGGAGGCGGGGTTCCTGCGGGACGACCTGTCGGCGGTCGACGTGCTGCTGCTGGCCCACGGGGTGGCCACGGCAGCGGAGTTGGGGCAGGAGGAGGGGCAAGTGGGCCGGTACGTGGAGGTGTTGGTGGCGGGGATGCGGGCGTAGGAGTACGGAGGACGAAAACGGCTGCCCCGGCGCCACGGCCCGGCGATAGGTTCGTGACCATGGACGAGATGGCCCTGCTCAAGCGCTCCGGCGGCCCCGTCACCCGGAGCCGGATCAGCCGTGATCTGGCCGCGCTCGGCCTCGGGAGCGGCGACGTCGTCATGTTCCACACGCGGATGTCCGCCCTCGGGTACGTCGCGGGCGGGCCGCCGACGGTGATCGGGGCCCTCCAGGACGTCGTCGGGCCGACCGGGACCCTCATGGTGACCTGCGGCTGGAACGACGCCCCGCCGTACGACTTCGGCACCTGGCCGCAGGAGTGGCAGGACGCCCTGCGGGCCGAACACCCCGCCTACGACGCCGGGTCGAGCGAGGCCGATCACCACAACGGGCGGCTGCCCGAGGCGTTGCGGCGCCTGCCCGGGGCCGTCCGCAGCCGCCATCCCGACGCCAGCTTCGCGGCCCTGGGCCCCGCTGCCGACGCCCTGATGTCCGGCCACCCCTGGAACGACCCCCACGGGCCCGGCAGCCCCCTCGCCCGGCTCGTCACCCACGCCGGCCGCGTACTCCTCCTCGGCGCGCCCCTCGACACCCTGACCCTCCTCCACCACGCGGAGGCCCTCGCCGAGGCCCCCGGCAAGCGGTACGTCGACTACGAACAGCCCCTCCTGGAGGACGGCCACCGCGTCTGGCGCCGCTTCCACGACATCGACTCGCAGGAGGGGGCGTTCGACTACTCGGCCGTCGTGCCTGAGGGGACGGAACCGTTCGAGGCCATCGCGCGGGACATGCTCGCGGCGGGGATCGGACGGCGGGGGCGGGTCGGCGCTGCGGAGAGTCACCTGTTCGAGGCGGGGGAGACGGTCACCTTCGCGCGCGCGTGGATCGAGGGGAAGCTGGGAGGGTAGGGCACCCTCCCGGCGCCCGCCCTCAGCGCGCGGCCAGCGCCCCCCGCGTGACCTCCAGGTCCGCGTCCGACGCCAGGCCCGCGTGGTACAGCCGGATCTCCGTCGCCCCCAGTGCCCGCGCGCGGGCGATGTCGTCCGTGAGGTCGGCGGGGCGGCCTCCCATCGCGGAGACGATGCCGAAGTTCGCGGCGATGACGGCCGACCGGCCGGTTTCCGTGAACGGCGGGAGGAGGTCCGGCCCGCCCGCGCAGGGGACGACGACGCCGTCGGCGACCGAGAGGATGTGGGCCGGGTCGACGCCGGGGTTGGCGCCGACGTGGTACGTCACCGGATCGGCGTGCAGCAGGACCTGGAAGCCGGCCGGGGCCGCCGCGCGGACGGCGTTCACGGCGGCCTCCTGGAGCGTGCGGGCCCGTTCGTCGCGCCACGCGCGCGTGAGGGACGCGTACGTCTCGCCGAGGAGTTTCTCGACGCCCTCCCACCCGCTGTCGTCCGGCGCCCCCTGCCACAGCGGCTCCAGGGCGCGGCGTGCGGCGGCGGCGAGCGCGTCGGGGTCGGCGCCGTGCGTGGCGTACCCCTCGCGGCAGACGGCGCAGAAGCACAGGGCCATCAGGTACAGCCCGGCGTCGCCCAGCGGCACGCCGCCGGTCTTGTCGTGGGCGTGCAGGTGCTGGAGCCCGTACCAGCCGAGGGACTCCAGCTCGGTGCCGGCGGCGCCGGGGCGTACGGCGGCCTCGGCGGCGAGGTCGATCAGGTACGCGCGCGTGTCGGGCTGGGCGATGCAGGGCGCCCAGGGGTAGCGGTCGCCGTACGCGTTGACCACGGACGTGGCCGGGTGCTCGGCGCCGAGGCGGGAGTTGTGGGCGAGGACGACCCACGTGTGGATCTCCAGGCCGGCCGCGGAGAGGGCCTCGGCGGCCTCCGAGAAGGCTTCTCCGGGCGCCCAGGACCCGGCGGGGTACGGGCGGAGGGTCCGGCCCTCCCAGCGCGCGTCAGGGCCGTACAGGACCGCCGCGTGCTCGGCGGTGACGATGCGGTGGCGGGGGTGGCGGGGCGTCAGGGCGCGCGTCGAGTGGTAGGCGGCGGCCAGCGTCACCTGCTCGACGCCGAGGGAGGCGATCCGGGCGGGGGCCCCGGGATCGCCGTTGACGTCCCAGGGATAGACGAACGTCGACGCCTTCACTTGTCCTCCTCCAGCAGCGCGTGTCCGCGCTCGATCAACTGCGCGAGCCGCTTCACATGATCCTCGGCCGGCTCGTGCAGCGGCGGCCGGACCTCGCCGACGTCGAGCCCGCGCATGCGCACGGCGGCCTTGACGAGGGAGACGGCGTACCCGCGCCCCTGCGCGCGCAGTTCGACGTACGGCCGGAAGAACCCGTCGAGGAGCCGGTTCACGGTGGCGTCGTCGCCCGCGCGCAGCGCGCGGTGGAACGCGCCCGCGATCTCGGGGGAGAAGCAGAACACGGCGGACGAGTACAGCGTGACGCCCAGCGCGCGGTACGCGAGCTGCGTCTGCTCGGCGGTCGGCACCCCGTTGAAGTACAGGAAGTCGCCGGGGACCTCGCTGCGCACGGCGCTGACGATGCGCTGCATCAGGTCGAGGTCGCCGTACCCGTCCTTGAGGCCGACGATGCCCTGCGTGCGCGCGAGTTCGACGACCGTCTCGGGGGTGAACACGGCGTTGTCGCGCTGGTAGACGATCACCGGGAGCGGTGTCGCGGCGGCCACCTCGCGGTAGTGCCGCAGCAGCCCTTCCTGCCCGGCGACGACCAGGTAGGGCGGCAGGACGAGCAGCCCGTCGGCGCCCGCCGCGTGTGCCGCGCGCGCGTACCGGACGGCGAGCCGCGTCCCGTACCCCGCGCCCGCGACGACCGGGACGCGCCCGGCGGTCTCCTCGACGGCCGCGCGCACGCATGCCTCGAACTCGTCCGGGTCGAGCGCGTGGAACTCCCCGGTGCCGCAGCACGCGAAGACGGCCGCCGCGCCCGCGTCGACGCCCGCGCGTACGTGCGCGCGGAAGGCGTCGAGGTCGAGGGAGCCGTCGGGGCCGTAGGCGGTGACGGGGAAGAAGAGGGGCCCGGTGGGGGCGCTCAGGCGGTCGGCGAGAGGGGCGGTCGGCACGGGCTCTCCCTGGCGGTCGGGCGACCGCAGAGGCAACGCGGTCACGCTTCTGATCGGCGTACATATTTATGAACAGACCCACCCTAAGGAGCCCTGTCGCGGCGGGTCAAGCGGGCGGAGGCGCTCCGGAAAGCGGATCTCCCGCCTCCGTGGCCCCTTGACGAGGAGCGGCGGGAAACTTAGCTTGTCCAAGCATGTGAATATTGATCACGCATGCGCCCTGTACGTCCACGCGATGAGGAGACCCGAGGATGCCCGCTCCGCGCACCGTCCTGCTCACCGGCGCCGCCGGTGGCCTCGGCACCCTGATGCGGGGCCTGCTCCCGGAGTACGGCTACGACCTGCGCTGCCTCGACCTCGTCCCGGTCGACGGCGACCCCGGCGCGATCACCGCCGACCTCGCCGACCGCGACGCCCTCGCGGAAGCCGTACGGGGCGTCGACGCGATCGTCCACCTCGCGGGCATCTCCCTGGAATCCTCGTTCGAGAAGATCCTCAGGGCAAACATCGAGGGCACCTACAACCTGTACGAGGCCGCCCGCGCGCAGGGCGTGCGCAGGATCGTCTTCGCCTCCTCGAACCACGCCGTCGGCTACACCCCGCGCCCGCGCGAGGGCGACCCGCTCATCCCGGTCGGCACGCCGCGCCGCCCCGACACGTTCTACGGCCTGTCGAAGTCCTTCGGCGAGGACCTGGCGCAGTTCTACTGGGACAAGCACGGCCTGGAGACCGTCTCCGTGCGCATCGGCTCCTGCTTCGCCGAACCGACCTCCGTACGGATGCTGTCGATCTGGATGAGCCCCGCCGACGGCGCCCGCCTCCTGCACGCCGCGCTGACCGCCGAGAACGTCGGCCACACCGTCGTGTACGGCTCGTCCGCGAACACGCGCCTGTGGTGGGACCTCACCTCCGCGCGGGCGCTGGGCTACGACCCGCAGGACGACTCCGAGCCGTACGCCGAGAAGCTGATCGCCGAGCAGGGGGAACTCCAGGACGGCAACGAGGCGCACGAGTACCTCGGCGGCGGCTTCGTGACGGACCCGCCGATCTGGCCCCACTGACCCCCCACGGGATCATGCGGGCGGGCACCGAACGGGCCCGCCCGCAGCCCTTCCGGGCACCGGCCCTGCCCGCACCGCCCCTGCCGCGCAGGTCCGTGCGGGCACGCGCGCGGCGAAACGGGCCCGAACGGGCCGCATCGGCCGCGTGACGGACCTGTTCAGCGCCCCACCCCGCCGGTAGAACTTCCCCCGAGAGCCCGAACGGGCCCAGGCGACCCCCTGATGGGCCGTCAAGGGCCCTGAGGGGCCGCTGTGCGCCCGAACGGGCGCCGAGGCACCCCGGAGGTGGTGGACGTGGATCCCAGGACCGCAGAGGAGCGTCAGCGCGAGATCGTCCGCGTCGCCCGTGCCACCGGCTCCGTCGACGTCACCGCCCTCGCCGCCGACCTGGGCGTCGCCAAGGAGACCGTACGGCGCGACCTGCGCGCCCTGGAGGACCACGGCCTCGTCCGCCGCACCCACGGCGGCGCCTACCCCGTCGAGAGCGCCGGCTTCGAGACGACCCTCGCGTTCCGCGCCACCAGCCACCTCCCCGAGAAACGCCGTATCGCCGCCGCCGCTGCCGGACTCCTCGGCGACGCCGAGACCGTCTTCGTCGACGAGGGCTTCACCCCGCAGCTCATCGCCGAAGCCCTGCCCCGCGACCGCGCGCTGACCGTCGTCACCGCCTCCCTCCCCGTCGCGGGCGCCCTCGCGGCGGCCGGCGACATCTCCGTGCTGCTGCTCGGCGGGCGCGTGCGCGCGGGGACGCTCGCCACCGTCGACCACTGGACGACGAAGATGCTCGCCGGGTTCGTCGTCGACCTCGCCTACCTCGGCGCCAACGGCATCACGCGCGAGCACGGCCTCACCACGCCGGACCCGGCCGTCGGCGAGGTCAAGGCACAGGCCGTACGCGCCGCGCGCAGGGTCGTCTTCACCGGCGTGCACGCCAAGTTCGGGGCGGTGAGCTTCTGCCGGTTCGCCGAGGTGGGGGCGCTGGAGACGATCGTCACGAGCACGGCGCTGTCGGCGAGCGAGGCGCACCGGTACTCGCTGATGGGGCCGCAGGTCCTGCGAGTCTGAAAAACCGACTCAGTTCATGGTGAGCAGTCAACTCAGTTCATACGAAAACCGATCCATAGGGAGCGTCCCATGCGCGTCCCGCGTCTGCTGTCCGCCCTCACTCTCCTCCTCCTCTCCGGCTGCTGGACCGGCGCCGGCGGCTCCGGTTCCGGCGGCGACTCCATCAACGTCCTGATGGTCAACAACCCCCAGATGACCGAACTCCAGAAACTCACCCCCGACCACTTCACGAAGCAGACCGGCATCAAGGTCAACTTCACCGTCCTGCCCGAGAACGACGTCCGCGACAAGATCAGCCAGGACTTCGCCAACCAGGCCGGCCAGTACGACGTGGCCACCCTCTCCAACTACGAGATCCCCATCTACGCCCGCAACGGCTGGCTCCACCCCATGGACACCTACCTCGCGAACGACCCCGCGTACGACGAGAAGGACGTCCTCGCCCCCATGCGCGAGTCCCTCACCGGCGACGACGGCAAGCTCTACGGCCAGCCCTTCTACGGCGAGTCGTCCTTCCTGATGTACCGCAAGGACGTCCTCGCCGCCCACGGCCTCACGATGCCCGCCCGCCCCACCTGGACCCAGGTCGCCGGCCTCGCCGCGCGGCTCGACGGCGCGGAACCCGGCATGAAGGGCATCTGCCTGCGCGGCCTCCCCGGCTGGGGCGAGGTCATGGCCCCCCTCACGACCGTCGTCAACACCTTCGGCGGCACCTGGTTCGACCAGGACTGGAAGGCCCGCCTCGACTCCCCGGAGTGGGAGAAGGCCGTCTCGTTCTACGTCGGCCTCGTCCGCGACCACGGCGAGTCCGGCGCCGCCCAGTCCGGCTTCGCCGAGTGCCTCAACAACATGACCCAGGGCAAGACCGCCATGTGGTACGACGCCACCTCGGCGGCCGGCTCCCTGGAGGCCGACGGCTCCCCGGTGAAGGGGAAGATCGGCTACGCCCCCGCACCCGTCGAGAAGACCGACGCCTCCGGCTGGCTCTACACCTGGGCCTGGGGCATGGAGAAGGCGTCCCACAACGCCGACCGGGCCTGGAAGTTCATCTCCTGGGCCTCCGGCAAGCAGTACGAGCGGCTCGTCGGCGAACAGATCGGCTGGGCCAACGTCCCGGCGGGCAAACGCGGTTCGACGTACGCCTACCCCCAGTACCGGCAATCCGCCGCCGCCTTCCAGGAGATGACCCGCGCGGCCATCGAGGCGGCCCGCCCGAACGACCCCGGCGTCCAGCAACGCCCCGCGCCTGGCATCCAGTTCGTCGGCATCCCCGAATTCACCGACCTGGGCACCAAGGTCTCGCAGGAGATCAGCGCGGCGATCGCGGGCCGCCAGTCCGTCGACTCGGCGCTGCGCAAGGCCCAGCGGCTCGCCGAGCAGGTCTCCGAGGAGTACGAGGGACGATGAGCGCAGCGATCGACGTACGGACAGCCGGAGTTGCTCCCCGCCTGCGCGCCTGGGCCACCCGCGCCCCGCTGCTGCCCGCCCTGGTCTTCATGATCGTCGTCACCCAACTGCCGTTCGTGGCAACCGTGGTGATCTCCTTCTTCGACTGGAACGCCCTCTACCCCGACGCCCGCCGCTTCACCGGATTCGACAACTACCAGCAGGTGCTGACCGATCCGGACCTGCGCCGCTCCGTGTGGACGACCGTCCTGCTGACAGCGGCCGTCGTGATCGCCAGCCTTCTGATCGGCCTCGCGCTGGCCCTGCTGCTCGACCGCCGTTTCCGGGGCCGGGGCGTCGTCCGCACCCTGCTCATCGCGCCGTTCCTGGTCGTGCCGGTGGCCGCCGCGCTGCTGTGGAAACACGTCCTCTACAACCCCGAATACGGGCTGCTGAACGGCCTGTTGCACTACGTCGGCGGACCGCAGCCCGACTGGATCTCGAACACCCCGCTGCTCGCCGTCGAGGCCGCGCTCGTGTGGCAGTGGACGCCGTTCATGATGCTGATCCTGCTCGCCGGGCTCCAGAGCCGCGACCGCGAACAGATCGAGGCCGCCCGCGTCGACGGCGCCGGGGACTGGCAGGTGTTCCGGCACCTCACGCTGCCGCACCTGCGCCGCTACCTCGAACTCGGCGCGCTGCTCGGCTCGATCTACATCGTGCAGAACTTCGACGCCGTCTTCACCATCACCTCCGGCGGCCTCGGCACCGCCAACCTCCCCTACACCGTGTACCAGAGCTTCTACCAGGCCCACGAGAACGGGCTCGCCTCGGCCGCCGGCGTCCTCGTCGTCATCGGCTCGCTCGTCATCGCCACGCTCGCGCTGCGCGTGGTGTCGTCCCTGTTCCGCGAGGAGGTGTCGCGCGCGTGAACGCCGTACGCAGCAAAGGACTTGGCCTGCTGGCCTGGTTCCTGGGCATCGTGTTCTTCCTGCCGGTCGCGTGGATGGCGCTGACGTCGTTCCACTCCGAGAGCGACGCGGCGACCAACCCGCCCTCCTTCGCCGCCGCGCTGACCCTCGACGGCTACCGCGACTTCTTCGGCGTCGGCGGCGGCGCGAGCCCCTGGCCCTCGCTCATCAACTCGGCGGTCGCGTCGGTGAGTTCGACGCTGCTGGTGCTGCTGCTCGCGCTGCCGGCCGCGTACGCGCTGTCGATCAGGCGGGTGCGCAAGTGGACCGACGTCCTGTTCTTCTTCCTGTCGACGAAGATGCTGCCCGTCGTCGCCGGGCTGCTGCCCGTCTACCTGTTCGCCAAGAACACCGGACTCCTCGACAACATCTGGCTGCTGGTCCTGCTCTACACGTCCATGAACCTGCCGATCGCCGTGTGGATGATGCAGTCCTTCCTGTCCGAGGTGCCGGTCGCGGTGATCGAGGCCGCGCGGGTCGACGGGGCGCGGCTGCCGACCGTGCTGCTGCGGGTCGTCGCGCCGATCGCGCTGCCCGGGATCGCGGCAACCGCCTTGATCTGCTTCATCTTCAGCTGGAACGAGCTGCTGTTCGCCCGGGTGCTGACCGGGGTCGTCGCCGAGACCGCGCCCGTGTTCCTCACCGGGTTCATCACCAGCCAGGGGCTGTTCCTCGCGAAGGTGTGCGCCGCGTCCCTCGTCATCTCGCTGCCGGTGCTGGCGGCGGGGTTCGCGGCGCAGGACAAGCTCGTCCAGGGGCTGTCGCTGGGGGCCGTCAAGTGAACGCTCGTACAACGGAGTTGGGAGACCTGATATGAAGGCCGCCGTCATCGAGTCCGTGGGCCGCGCCGTCGTCACCGAGGTCCCCGACCCCACGCCGGGCCCCCGCGACGTCGTCGTGGAGGTCGCCGCCTGCGGCCTGTGCGGCACCGATCTGCACATCCTCCAGGGCGAGTTCGCCCCCAGCCTGCCGCTCGTGCCGGGCCACGAGTTCGCGGGCGAGATCGTCGAACTCGGCTCCCGGGTCACCGAGTTGGCGATCGGCGACCGGGTCGCCGTCGACCCCTCCCTGTACTGCCACGAGTGCGCCTACTGCCGCACCGGCCACAACAACCTCTGCGAACGCTGGGCCGCCATCGGCGTCACCACGGCCGGGGGAGCGGCCCGCTACGCCCTCGCCCCGGCCGCCAACTGCGTACGCCTGCCGGACCACATCCGCACCGAGGACGCGGCGCTCGTGGAGCCGCTGTCCTGCGCGGTGCGCGGATACGACGTGCTCAGGGCACGCCTCGGCGCGCACGTCCTGATCTACGGCTCGGGCACGATGGGCCTGATGATGCTGGAGCTGGCCAAGCGGACGGGCGCGGCGAGCGTCGACGTCGTCGACGTCAACCCGGCCCGGCTGGCGACGGCGAGGCTGCTCGGGGCGTCCAAGTCGGCTGTCGGCGCCGACGAGTTGGACCGCCCCCGGGGCTGGGACATCGTCGTCGACGCGACCGGGAACGCGGCGGCGATCCAGGACGGGCTGGGACGCGTCGCCAAGGCGGGCACGTTCCTCCAGTTCGGCGTCGCCGACTACGCGACGCGGGTCACCATCGACCCGTACCGCGTCTACAACCAGGAGATCACCATCACCGGTTCGATGGCCGTCCTGCACAGCTTCGAGCGGGCGGCGGAACTGTTCGCGGGCGGGGTGCTCGACCCGGACGTGTTCATCAGCCACCGGCTGCCGCTGGAGAGCTACCCGCAGGCGCTGGAGCAGTTCGCGAAGGGTGTGGGGCGCAAGGTCGTCGTCGTACCCCGGTAGAGGTTTCGGCAGGCACCATTCCCTTTCGGGCCGCACCCTGTGCACCATGAACCGCCAACCGCCACAAGGCGGTTGGCGACTTCCCGCACGACTCATGGAAAGGGCGAGGCCCTTTCCTCCCTTGTCTCTGGGGGGACTTCATGAACCGAAGACCAGCGACGGTCGGCGTGTCCGTCGCCGCCCTGCTCCTGGCCGCCGCACCCTTCGCGGCGCCGACCGCCGCGGCGGACACGGCAGATGCCCCGGCCTCCATATCCGGCCGCTATCTCGTCACCCTCACCGACCAGCCGATCGCCACCTACGACGGCGGAGTCGACGGCATCCCCGCGACCAAGCCGGACGCGGGCGAGAAGGTCGACGTCACCACCGACGAGGCCCGCCGCTACCGCACCCACCTCGTCGACGAGCAGAACGCGGCGGCGAAGAAGGTCGGCGCGAAGGTCGCCCGCCACTACTCCGTCACCACCAACACCTTCTCCGCGAAGCTGACTCCGGCCCAGATCCTCAAGCTCGCGGCGACCAAGGGCGTCGTCTCCGTGACCCCCGACCGGATCCACAAGGCGACCGACGACAAGAACTCCGTCGACTACCTGCACCTGTCGGGCCGCAAGGGACTCTGGTCGGCGCTCGGCGGAACCGCCAACGCCGGCAAGGGCGTCGTCATCGGCGACCTCGACACCGGCATCTGGCCCGAGAGCGCCTCCTTCGCCGCGCCCGCCCTCACCGCGGCCAAGCCCCCGGCCTGGGACAAGTACCGCCCCTACCTGAGGGGTACGACGACCGTCATGCGCAAGACGGACGGCGCGACCTTCACCGGGACCTGCGAGACCGGCGAGGAGTTCACGGCCGCCGACTGCAACCGCAAGGTCATCAGCGCCCGCCAGTACGGCGACGCCTGGCGCGAGTGGGTGCCCGAGGCCAACCGCCAGGACTACATGTCCCCGAGGGACGGCGGCGGCCACGGCTCGCACACCGCGTCCACGGCGGCCGGCAACACCAACGTGCCCGCCTCGATCGACGGCCGCGCCTACGGCAAGATCTCCGGCGTCGCCCCGGGCGCCGCCATCGCCGTCTACAAGGTGCTCTGGGAGAGCAAGGACGGCACCCAGTCCGGCGGCCTGACCAGCGACATCGTCGCCGCGATCGACCAGGCCACCGCCGACGGCGTCGACGTCATCAACTACTCGATCGGCAGCGACTCCGAGTCCCCCGTGGACGACCCGATCCAGATCGCGTTCCGCAACGCCGCCGCGGCCGGCGTCTTCATCTCCACCTCCGCCGGCAACTCGGGACCCGGCGCGAGCACGCTGGACAACATCGCGCCGTGGACCACGACCGTCGCCGCGAACACCATCGAGCCGTACAAGGGCACGGTCGTCCTCGGCAACGGCGAGCGCTACACCGGCATCAGCACGACGCTGACGGGTACGGTCGGCCCCGCGCCGCTGGTGCGCTCGACGGCCGTGAAGAACGCGGACGCGAGCGCCGCCGACGCCGCGGTCTGCGCCCCCGGCACCCTCGATCCGGCGCTCGCGGCGGGCAAACTCGTCGTCTGCGACCGGGGCGTCGTCGACCGGGTCGCCAAGTCCGCCGAGGCCAAGCGCGCCGGCGCCGTCGGCCTGGTCCTCGTCAACGTCTCCCAGGGCAGCACCGACGGCGACTCGCACAGCCTGCCGACGGTCCACCTCAACATCCCGGACTCCACCACCGTCCGCACCTACGCCGCGGGCGCGGGCGCGACGGCGTCCCTCGTCACCGGCGGCGCGGACATCGCCTACCCGCAGGTCGCCGGGTTCTCCTCGCGCGGACCCTCGCTCCAGAACAAGGGCGACATCCTCAAGCCGGACATCTCCGCGCCGGGCGTCACGATCCTCGCGGCCGTCGCCCCGCCGTCCAACCGGGGCCACGACTTCGACTTCTACTCCGGTACGTCGATGTCGGCGCCGCACATCACCGGGCTCGCCGCGATCTACCTGGCGCTGCACCCCAAGTGGTCGCCCATGGCCATCAAGTCGGCGATGATGACGACCACCACCTCCACCCTGACGCCCGAGGGCAAGCCCAGCGAGGACGTCTTCGCGCAGGGCGCCGGCGAGGTCTCCCCGTGGGGCATGCTGCGGCCCGGCCTCGTCTACGACTCCTCCGAGCGCGACTGGCTGCGCTACCTGGAGGGCCTCGGCATCGACACCGGCACGGGCGCGAAGCCGATCGACCCCAGCGACCTGAACTCGGCGTCCATCGCCATCGGCGACCTCGTCGGCAGCCAGACCGTCACCCGTACGGTCACCGCCGTCACGCCGGGCGTCTACCGGGCCTCCGTCGACCTGCCGGGCGTCAAGGCGACCGTCAAGCCGTCCACCCTGCGGTTCACGCGGCCGGGTGAGCGCAAGACGTTCACCGTGAAGCTCGACGTCACCTCCGCGCCCATCGGGGTCGCCGACACCGGGTCGCTGACCTGGACGTCCGGCCGCACCTCCGTCCGCAGCCCGATCGTCGTCACCCCGCAGGCCGTCCGCGCGCCCGCGCGGGTGACCGGCACGGGCGCCGCCGGGCAGGCCGCCTACCAGGTGACCTCGGCCGCCTCCGCGTTCACCGCGACGCCCACCGGGCCGGTCTCCGCCGCGCCCGAGAGCGGGACGCTGACCGGGGCCGACGAGGTCGACTACCTGCCGGTCCTGCCGGCCGGGACCAAGGCCGCCGAGATCACCGTGCGGTTCGGGGCGACGACCGGGGTCGTCGGGTTCGTGTACGGGCGGATCGTCGACGGACAGCTCGTCGACACCACCGTCGCGCTGCCCGACGCGCAGGGCGTCGCCAACGCCGTGCTGACGAAGCCGGAGGCGGGGACCTACCTCGTCGCCGTCATCCAGGAGGCCGGGGCGAGCACACCGGGGACGACGCCGTACACGTACCAGGTGAACGCGGTCGGGGCCGGTTCGGTTCCCGCCGGGGCACTGTCCGTGACGCCCGCGAAGGCGACCACCACGCCGGGGACGCCGCTGAACGTGACGGCCGCCTGGTCCGGGGTCGGGACCGGCGCCCGGTCCACCGGGTGGATCGAGTACGCGAACGGCGCGGGCACGGTGCTGAGCCTGAACTGAGGCTCCGCTCCTGAGCGAGGGTGGCCCCCCGGTCGTCGGACCCGGGGCCACCCGTTCGAGTGAAGACGGGACAGGGCAGCGGGTAAGGGAACGGCAAAGTGGTCTCGTTCGTTCACCCGGCATGACCGCTATGACCCCCGGCTCGAACATCCCCCTCCCCGTCGCGAGAGTGACGGTGGACGTCACCGCGCCCGTGCGGCTCGACGTGTCGGGCCTGCTGCTCACCGCCGACGGCAAAGTGCGCTCGGACGACGACTTCATCTTCTACAACCAGCCGAACGGCCCGGGGGTGACGTACCGCTCCGGCGGCGGCTCCGCGCCCGACGCGATCACCGTCGACACGGCCGCGCTCCCGCCCGGCATCGAGAAGATCGTCGTCACCGCCAGCCCCGACGCGGCGGGCCAGACCTTCCAGGGCGTCGAACCGACGGCGACGATCCGGGGCGCCGACGACAACGCCGCCATCGCCTCGTTCACCCCGCCCCAGCTCGGCGCCGAGACCGCCCTCGTCATCGTCGAGATCTACCTCCGCAACGGCGCGTGGAAGGTTCGCGCCGTGGGACAGGGGTACGCCAACGGCCTCGCGGGCATCGCGACGGACTTCGGGGTGACGGTCGAGGAACCGACGCCGACACCCACGCCGACGCCCGCCCCGGCGTCCACACC
>NZ_LIRL01000615.1 GCF_001419795.1 Streptomyces niveiscabiei | reverse complement strand
CTCCGCCGCCGACCTCACCCTCGTCGACCTCCACATGCGCGCCGAACTCGCCGCGTACGACACCGAGGGCTTCCAGGACCGCAGCCAGGCCGCCGAGATCGGCGCCCTGCGCGCCGTCGACCTCGCCAGCGACGCCAAGACCCTCACCAACGGACTCGTCCAACTCCTGTCCGCCGCCACGGTGTTGACGTCCCTGCATCCCCTGCTGCTCGGCGTGCTGCTGCTGTCCGTCGTCCCGCGCGGGCTCGGCGGTGTGATCGCCGCGCGCATCGACTACCGCGTCCACGACCGCACGGTCTCCGCGCGCACCGTGCGCGGCATGATGCGCTGGTGGCTCACCACGGCCGAACTCGCCGACGAACTGCGGGCCAACACCATGCGGCCGTACCTGCACTCCTGGTACCGGGCGATGTGCGACCGCGTCGAGGGCCGTGAACTCGCGGGCGCCCGGCCGTACTTGCTGGTCACGGCGCTCGCCGCGGCGCTGGGCGGGCTGTTCACGCTCGGCATGTGGGTGTCGCTGGCGGGCCTCGTGCTCGCCGGGGCGATGTCAACGGCCGTGGCCGGGACCGCCGTTGTCGCCTCGCAGACCGCCGGGCGCGCCCTCAACGCGATCATCCGGTACAGCACGGTGATGTTCCACCACGGCCTCTACCTCTCCGACTACCACGACTTCGTCGACGAGGTCCGCGCCACCACGACCGCACGCGGCATCGCGCAGGCCCCCGCACCGCGCAGCATCCGCCTGGAGGGCGCCGCCTACACCTACCCCGGCAAGGACACGGCCGCCGTCGGGCCGGTCACGCTCACCCTGAACCGGGGCGACGTCGTCGCGCTGGTCGGGGAGAACGGCGCCGGGAAGTCGACGCTGATCCGGATGCTGACCGGCCTGACCGTCCCCACCGAGGGCCACGTCCTCTGGGACGACACCGACTTGGCCGTCACGGACGCCGAGTCCGTGTGGCGGCACGTCGGGCTCGTCCCGCAGAAGAACGGGCACTGGCCGCTCGCCGCCCGCGAGAACATCACCCTCGGCCAGCCCCGCGAACACGGCGACGACCGGATCTGGGACGCCGCCCGCCGCGTCGGCATGGCCGAGGCGCTGACCGCCCTGCCGGAGAAGCTCGGCACGCTGCTCGCCCGCTCGGTCTGGGGCGGGCACGAACTCTCCGGCGGCCAGTGGCAGCGCCTGGCCTGCGCCCGCGCCCTCTACCGCGAACCCGCCGTTCTCGTCCTCGACGAGCCGACCAGCGAGATGGACGCGCGCGGCGAACACACCGTGTTCCGGGAGCTGCGCGCCCTCGCCCCCGACCGCATCACCGTCGTCGTCACCCACCGCCTCGACAACGTCCGCATGGCCGACCGGATCCTCGTCCTCGACCAGGGGCGCATCCGCGAACAGGGCACCTTCGACGACCTCGTGACCACGGAAGGGAGCCTGCTGGCCGAGCTGTACGCGCTGTCCCAGGACCGCTGACCGACGGAGGCGTGCCCCGAAGCGCGGGGCACGCCTCACCGCGCTCACCAGGAGTGCGCGACGTCCACCACGAGCCGCCCGTCCAGCTGGAGGACACGGAAGGGCAGCCGGGCGCGGGTCCCGAGCCCGAACTGGCTCTGTCCCTCGAAGGAGCCCGCGTACACGGCGTCGCGGAAGGTCGGGTACCCGACCGGCTTCGGCGCCGGACCCGGATAGGTCGGCGTCCCCGTCCACGGGTCGTACGCCGGTGCGCGCACGACGACTTCGAGGATCGCCCCGCCCGTCACCGGGACCGGCTCGCCGGAGGGGTCCTGGATGAGGGCGTCGACGTAGCGGACGCTGTACCCGAGGTCGCTCGCCGATGCGCCGGGGACGTCGACCACGAAACGGTCGTAGCAGTCGTGCGTCCCGATACGGACGTCGGTGATGAACTCGCCCGACGTGCTGGACCAGTTGTTCTTGGCGAGGCTGCCCCAACCGGTCGGACAGGCGACGGCCGCCCGCCCCGGCAGCTCCGCCGAGACGGCGGGCACGGCGGCGGCGCCGAGCGCCGCGGTCGTCAGTGCGGTGATCGTGATGGCAGTGCGTCGTAACACTTCTTCCCCCACGTGTTCAGGTGTCCTGCTGTGCGGGGTGAGACAGCCGGACCGGCCCGAAGGTTGTGCTGCGGGCACCGGCGAAAACCGTTGGCGCGACCGCCCGCCGCCCGCCACCATGACGCGCATGAGCGACACTCCCGAACGATGGACCCGGGCCACCGTCTACCCCGACATGTGGGTCGATCCGGACGACGACCCCCGCGAGGGCGACAGCCCGGACGGCGAACTGGCCACCCTGCTCGACTTCCTCTCGGGATACCGCCACACCCTGCGCATGAAATGCGACGGCCTGACCCCGCAGCAACTCGCGCACCGCTCGGTCCCCCCGTCGACGATGTCCCTGCTCGGCCTGGTCCGCCATCTCGCCGAGGTGGAGCGCGACTGGCGCGGCTGGATCGGAGAACCCCTCCCCAAGCTGTACGGCGCACGTGACGCCGACTTCGACGGCGCCATCCCCGACCAGACCGTCGTGGACGCCGCATACGCTGACCTCGAACGCGAACAAGCCGCCCTCGACGCCGAGTTGGCCGCCTTCACGGACCTCGGCCAGCGGGCGGGGGAGCGAGGTATCGCGATCCGGGAGCTGATGGTCCACCGGATCGAGGAGTACGCCCGGCACTGCGGACACGCGGACCTCCTGCGAGAACGGATCGACGGGCGCGTCGGGCAGTGAGGGGTGAGCGGGGCGCCGGCGGGGTTCCGGAAATAGCTCCGAAAGTTTCGGTGCCATCGTGATATCAGGGGCGCGGAACGGCCCGCGTCCCTACGATGAAGAGCTGAGACATCCGTTCGGCCGGTTCGACGGGGAGCCGGCCGGGTCGCCGATGCCAGGGACCGCTCCCCAGGTGTGGTGATCTTCCTGATCAGGAGGGGTCCCGCATGTTCCGACGTATGGGCGACACCGTCGTCCGGCATCCGGTCTGGACGATCGTGGCCTGGCTGATCGCGGCGGTGGCGATCGCCGCGACGGCCCCGAGTCTGCCGTCCAGCAGTGACGAGTCCAGCTTTTTGCCGAAGAGTTACGAGTCCATCAAGGCCGCGGACCTCCAGGAGAAGGCGTTCCCCAGCGCCTTCACGCCGTCCGCGATCGCCCTGTTCCAGCGCGACGACGGCGGGAAGCTGACCGCCGCCGACAAGCGGGACGTCACCCGGATCACCCGGGAACTGGGCGCGAAGAAGATCGACCAGGTGCAGAAGGTCGTCGAGGGCCAGCCCTCCGAGGACGGCCGCTACACGATGACCCTGGTCCAGATGGACAGCAAGAACGCCGGCCAGCCGAAACAGGCGGACGCGGCGAAGATCCTGCGCGACGACGTCAAGGCGCTCGCCCGGGGCACGGACCTCCAGGTCAAGCTGGGCGGCTCGGCCGCGCAGGCCCTCGACCAGCAGGACTCCTCCAAACGCGGTGAGGCGCTCATCGGCATCGGCACGTTCGTGATCATCCTGGTCACGCTGCTGATCATCTTCCGGGCGCCGATCCTGGCGGTCCTCCCGCTGATCCTGATCGGCATCGTCGCCGCGATCGCCAACGCGCTCATCGCGTACGCCACGAAACTCTTCGACCTCCAGGCCAACAGCTCGATCTCGTCGATCCTCATCGTCGTGCTGTTCGGCGTGGGCACCGACTACTTCCTGTTCCTGATGTTCCGCTACCGGGAACGCCTGCGCGCCGGGGACGAACCCAAGCAGGCCATGGTCAACGCGGTCGCCCGGGTCGGCGAGGCCATCGCGTCGGCGGCCGGCGCCGTCATCATCGCGTTCCTCGCGCTGGCCCTGTCCACGCTGGGCTTCCTCAAGCAGATGGGCCCCGCGCTGGCCATCGCGGTCACCGTCACCCTCATCGCGGGCCTCACCCTGATCCCGGCGGTCGTCTCCCTCATCGGGCCGCGGATCTTCTGGCCGTCCAAGTCCTGGCGGCACGAACCCTCCGACGCCCGCTTCGCCGCCCTCGGCCGGGGCGTGCAGCGCCGGCCCGCGCTGACCGCCGCGCTCTCCGGGCTCGTCCTGGTCGCGCTGTCGCTCGGCACGCTCGGCTACAAGGCGACCTTCGACCTGGCCTCGGGGTCCATGCCGAAGACCAAGGAGTCGATGGTCGTCCAGGACGAGATGGGCACGGCGTACTCGGCGGGCGCCGCCGCGCCGACCGACGTCTACCTCTCCAGCACCGACGGCCGGCCCCTCGACCGGTCGGCCTTCGCGCCGTACGCCGAGAAGCTCGGCGCCGTCGACGGGGTGGCCAGCGCCAAGATGACGCAGACCAACACGGACGGCACGACCGCGGACTTCACCGTCACCCTCAAGTACGAGGCGTCCACCGACAAGGCGCTGGAGACGGTCGGCAAGGTGCGCTCGGTCGCCCACGACGAGGCGCCCGAGGGCACCGACGCCCTGGTGGGCGGCATGTCGTCGATCTACAAGGACATCCAGGCGGCCGTCAACCACGACTACCGCACGGTGTTCCCCGTCGCCGCCTTCCTGATCATGGTCATCCTGGGCTTCCTGCTGCGCAGCGTCGTCGCGCCCTGGTACCTGATCGCCTCGGTGGGACTCGGGTTCGGCGCGACCCTCGGCGCCACGGTCTGGATCTTCCAGGACATGCAGGGGCACTCGGGGCTGATGTTCATGCTCCCGGTGATCATGTATCTGTTCGTCGTCGCCATCGGCACCGACTACAACATCCTCATGATCGCCCGGCTCCGCGAGGAGGCCCGCGAGGGCCGCAGCCCCCGCGAGGCCGCCGGGATGGCCCTGCGCCACGCCGGACCGACCGTCGCCGCCGCCGGGTTCATCCTCGCCGCGACCTTCGCCACGATGATGCTCGCGGGCAACTCCCTCCTCACGGAGATGGGGTTCGCGGTCTCCTTCGGCATCGCGATCGCCGCGTTCGTCATGGCGATGTTCTTCACGCCCAGCCTCACCGCCCTCATCGGCCACGCGGCCTGGTGGCCGGGTCACGCCGACCGCGCGGTCACCCCGCAGCCGGACCCCGGCCGCACGGGCGGCACCCCCGTCCGCGACACGGCGGGGCGGCGCGAGTAGAACGGGATGCTTCGGCCCCGGGTCGCTGGGTACCCGGGGCCGATGAACACGACAAGCCTGGGCACGGCGGCCGTCGTCCTGTGCGGCCTGCTCCTGACCGCCGCCCTGGTGTGGGCCGTACGGCTCGGCACCCGGGTGCGCAGACGCGAACAGTCACCGGGCCGGCTCCCGCCCCAGGAACCGGTCCGGCGGCCGGTCGACGAGTCCGAGCACCGTCAGACGCGGGAGCCGGACGAGATGCCCCGCATCCCCGACGAC
>NZ_LIRL01000614.1:2099-2266 GCF_001419795.1 Streptomyces niveiscabiei | reverse complement strand
CCCCGATGTCACCCACCCGGGGAACGCCTCCCCGGACCGGCCCCTAAGACTCCTCCCATGCGGCTACGCTCAAGGTTTGTACATCGTTCGGGCGACTCGGGGAGGTAACGGGATGACGGAGGCAGGGCCACAGCCGGCCACCTCGGCCTCCCTGTGGGAGCGCGACG
>NZ_LIRL01000614.1:0-2060 GCF_001419795.1 Streptomyces niveiscabiei | reverse complement strand
CCGGCCCTCCTGTGCCTCCTGGAGGAGGAGGCCCGCACCTACCTCGGCGACTGGTACGACATCGCCGGCCCGTCCCTGGGCCTGACCCAGCCCGGCCTCACCCCGAGCGACCCGCAGGGCGTGTACGACGGCCTGGTCGAACTCGTACGGCGCCTCGCGGCCCGCGACTACCCCCTGGTCCTGCTGATCGACGACGCGCACTGGGCGGACCAGGAGACCCTGCGCTGGCTCGCCGCGTTCGCGGAACGCCTGGCCGACCTGTCGGTCCTGGTCGTCGTCGCCCACCGCCCCGGCGAGGNNGCGGCGTACCTGACGGCGGTGGACGACCTCGCCGGCGACGCCGTACGCGGCCTGACCGCCCTCTCCCCGCCCGCCGTCGCGGAGCTGACCCGCGCCACGCTCGGCGACCGGGCGGACGACCCGTTCTGCCGCGAGGTGTGGGCGGTGACCGGCGGGAACCCGTACTACACGGTCGAGCTGCTGGCGAAGGTCCACGACCGGGACCTGGAGCCGACCGAGTCGGCCGCCGAGGAACTCCGCGCCATCAACAAGGCCGCCCACGACGGCGGTTTCGTCGCCCACCTCGAAGGGCTCGGCATCGAGGCGACCCGCTTCGCGTGGGCGGCGGCCATCCTCGGCACCGGCATCTTCGTCGAGCACGCGGCCGGCATGGCGGGCCTCGGCCCCGCCAAGGCCCAGCAGTGCGTCGAGGTCCTGCGCACCGCCCGTATCCTCACCGCGCCGGGCCCGGCCGACGACGGCGACCTCGTCTTCGTCCACCCGCTGATAGCGACCGCCGTCTACAGCAACATCCCCGAGTACCTGCGCGGCGCCATGCACGGCGTCGCAGCGAAAGTCGTCCTGGACGCGGGCCGGGGCATCGCCGCCGCCTCCCGCCACCTCCTCGAAGTGCACCCGGAGGGCGACGCCGACCTCGTCGAGCAACTCCGCGAGGCCGCCCGCGCCCACCTCGCCGTCGGCGCCCCCGACGCGGCCCTGCGCTGCCTGGAACGCGCGCTCGCGGAACCCCCGGTCGCCGGGGCCCGCGCCCAGGTCCTGTACGAACTGGGCTGCGCGACCCTCCTCACGTCCCCGTCCCAGACGGTCGCCCACCTCAGCCGCGCCCTCGAACTCCCCGGCCTGGAAGGGGACGTCCGCGTCGACGCCGTATGCCGCCTCTCCCAGGCCCAGATGCACAACAACGAGCTGGACGAGGCCGTCCGCACGGTCCGTACGGAAGCCGCCCGGCACGAACCCGGGCCCGCGCGGATGCGGCTGACGGCCGTCCAGTTCATGTGGGAGCGCCTCGTCCTCGGCGAGGCGTCCGCCCCCGGCAGCTCCGAACGCCTCGCCGAACTCGCCGCGACCTGCACCGGCCGCGACAACGGCGAACGCGCCCTGCTCGTCCTGCGCGGCTTCGACGCGACGTGCCGGGGCGAGAACGCGGAAGAGGTCGCCGAACTCTGCGACCGCGCCCTTGTCAACGGCGGCCTCGCCCCCGGCCTCGACTGGACCGGCACCGAGTGGGGCATCGAACTGCCGATGATGCTCGCGTCCGCGTACGCCTACACGGACCGCCTCGACCGCGCCGACACCCTCTTCAACGGCGCCCTGCGCGCGTACACCACCGCCGGCTGGAGCGGGGGCCATCTCTCGCTGGCCCACGCCTACTTGGGCCTCGGCCTGCGGCGCCGGGGGCGCCTGCGGGAGGCGGAGGAGTCGCTGCGCGAGGCTCTGCGGCTCGCCGAACGCGTGGGCCGGGGACTCCCGCTGTACTGGTCGGCGATCTGCAACCTGGTCGACGTCCTGCTGGCCCGGGGCCACATCGAGGAGGCCTGGCGGACGGCCGAACAGTACGACTTCGTCGCCCCCTACCCCTCCACGATCGTCCTCCCCGACCCCCGCTCGGTCCGAGGCCGCCTGCTCCTCGCCGTGGGCCGGACAACGGAGGGCATCAACGAACTGGAGGAGGCGGAGAAGGCGGCAGCCGCGCGGGGCCACTTGAACCCGGTGATGGTCCCCTGGGCCCTCGACCTGGCCCGAGCCCTCTCGTCGCAGGA
>NZ_LIRL01000613.1 GCF_001419795.1 Streptomyces niveiscabiei | reverse complement strand
TTAGCACTCTCCCCGTGAGAGTGACAACGAAGGACCGAGTCGGTGAGGTCCACGGTGCGGGCGGGGCAAGGGACCGTCAGACCGAGGGGCCGTCCGTCGCGGGCGCGGGCGCGGTCCACTGCGGTACTCACCCCCAGTCCTGGAGGGACCACTTCACATGGCCAAGATCATCGCGTTCGACGAGGAGGCGCGGCGCGGCCTTGAGCGCGGTATGAACCAGCTCGCCGACGCCGTCAAGGTCACCCTCGGCCCCAAGGGCCGCAACGTCGTCCTTGAGAAGAAGTGGGGCGCCCCCACGATCACCAACGATGGTGTGTCCATCGCCAAGGAGATCGAGCTGGAGGACCCGTACGAGAAGATCGGCGCCGAGCTGGTCAAGGAAGTCGCGAAGAAGACGGACGACGTCGCCGGTGACGGCACGACGACCGCGACGGTCCTGGCCCAGGCACTGGTCCGCGAGGGCCTCCGCAACGTCGCCGCCGGCGCCAACCCGATGGCCCTGAAGCGCGGCATCGAGAAGGCCGTCGAGGCCGTCTCCGGCGCCCTGCTGGAGCAGGCGAAGGACGTCGAGACCAAGGAGCAGATCGCCTCCACGGCCTCCATCTCCGCCGCCGACACCCAGATCGGCGAGCTCATCGCCGAGGCGATGGACAAGGTCGGCAAGGAAGGCGTCATCACGGTCGAGGAGTCCCAGACCTTCGGTCTGGAGCTGGAGCTCACCGAGGGCATGCGCTTCGACAAGGGCTACATCTCGGCGTACTTCGCGACCGACATGGAGCGTATGGAGGCGTCCCTGGACGACCCGTACATCCTGATCGCGAACTCCAAGATCGGCTCCGTCAAGGACCTGCTCCCGCTCCTGGAGAAGGTCATGCAGTCGGGCAAGCCGCTGCTGATCATCGCCGAGGACGTCGAGGGCGAGGCCCTGTCGACCCTGGTCGTCAACAAGATCCGCGGCACGTTCAAGTCCGTCGCCGTCAAGGCGCCCGGCTTCGGCGACCGCCGCAAGGCGATGCTGAACGACATCGCGATCCTCACCGGCGGCGAGGTGATCTCCGAGGAGGTCGGCCTCAAGCTGGAGAACACGACGCTGGACCTCCTGGGCCGCGCCCGCAAGGTCGTCATCACCAAGGACGAGACGACGATCGTCGACGGCGCCGGTTCCTCGGACCAGGTCGCCGGCCGGGTCAACCAGATCCGCGCCGAGATCGAGAACTCCGACTCGGACTACGACCGCGAGAAGCTCCAGGAGCGCCTGGCGAAGCTCGCGGGCGGCGTGGCGGTCATCAAGGCCGGTGCCGCGACCGAGGTCGAGCTCAAGGAGCGCAAGCACCGCATCGAGGACGCTGTTCGCAACGCGAAGGCGGCCGTCGAGGAGGGCATCGTCGCCGGTGGTGGCGTGGCCCTGCTCCAGGCCTCCCAGGTCTTCGAGAAGCTGGAGCTGGAGGGTGACGAGGCCACGGGCGCCGCGGCCGTCAAGCTCGCCCTTGAGGCCCCGCTGAAGCAGATCGCCGTCAACGCCGGCCTCGAGGGTGGCGTCGTGGTGGAGAAGGTCCGCAACCTCACCCCGGGTCACGGCCTCAACGCCGCGACCGGTGAGTACGTCGACCTCGTCGCCGAGGGCATCATCGACCCGGCGAAGGTCACGCGCTCCGCGCTCCAGAACGCGGCCTCCATCGCCGCGCTCTTCCTCACCACCGAGGCCGTCATCGCCGACAAGCCGGAGAAGGCCGCCGCGCCTGCCGGTGGCGGTATGCCGGGCGGTGACATGGACTTCTGATCCAACTCCCGCGAGGGACGGATCGGCAGTACTACTGAGGGCGGTACTCCCCAGGTACGGGGGGTACCGCCCTCGGGCGTTGTTTCAGGGGCTGGCGGGCGTGCAGGGTACGAGCTTGCCGTCATCCCTGAGATGTACGTAGACGACGTACGCCAGCGGCACAGGGCGCGGCTCACCCGCCTCGAACCGAGGCGACTCCCCGGCCCGCAGCGTCACCTTCCACGCCGTGTGCTTGCGTACGGCCTTGTCGGGCCCGGCCGTGTTCTCGACCCAGTCCGGCATGGGCTCCTCGGGGTCGGAGGCGCACGTACTGCTCGCGACGTCGACGGCCATCCCCCCGCTCCCGCTGATCTGCTCGGGAACGGACTTGAGGTTGAGCGCGACCCTCTCGCCCCACTCCTTGACGGACAGGGTGACGCTGCCGTCGGCGTTCTTCTCGACGGCGTAGGCGGCGGATTGGGTGGACGTCCCCGGCCACAGAACCCACCCGACGGATACGGCGGCGCAGACGGCCCCGGCGACGAGTACGCGGGTCGGGGTGAACGCCCTTCTGCGCGCCGGGACTTGAGCCGCTCCCCGCAACTCGGCCTCCTGCTTGAGCTGTTCGAGCAACCGCTCCTCAAACGTCATGCCTCGCCCCCTACCGTGTGCATCTCCTGTACGACGACGTCGTCCCGGCGCAGCGCCTTCCGCGCGCGGTGCAGCCGGACCCGGGCGGTGACCTGCCGTATCCCGAGCGCGGCGGCGGCCTCCCCGACGCTGAGCTGATCGACGGCGACCAGCTCCATGACGGCCCGTTCCCCGTCGGGCAGTTGACCCAGCATGCTCAGCGCCCGCCGCCCGGGACTCTCCGCGTCGAGCTGCTCCTCCAGCCGGGCGATGTCATCGGCGTCGAGCAGCCGCCGCCCCGAGACGCGCCGCATGCGCTCGGCTTCCCGGGCGACCCGCCGGTACTCGGCGGACACGACGTTCCGGGCGATCCCGTACAGCCAGGCGGTCTCACTCCCGAGCCGAGCCTGATACGTATGCCCCGAATCGAGCACGGCGAGAAACACCTCGGCGACCAGATCGGCAACGGTGTGCGGATCGTCAACTCGCCTGGCCACGAACCGGGTTACGGCTCCGACGTGCCGCCGGTAGAAGCTCTCCAAGACCTCCGGATCACTGAGCGGTCTTCTCCCTGTGCCACCCACAGGCGCCTCCTTTGTGTCAGGGGGTACGTCTGTAGTTGGCGGGGGAGGGGGGAAGCGTTACCGGCGTTGCGGACTCAGTCGGCGTAGTTCTTGAGGGGTTCGGTGTCGAGGGTGATGCTCACCGGCGCGGGAAGCGGCACGGTGGCGCCCCAGGGGTAGGAGGCGGACTGCTGATAACGGCCGTCCTTGGGCTCGCTGAACACGACGACCGTGTTGTTGTCACGATCGATGAGGAGATAGACCGGGATGGCCGCACCGGCGTATCCGACAGGCTTGTCGATCCGGTCGCGGCGGTCCGTGTCCCGGTCGTGTGAGGTGATCTCGACGGCCATGAGGGAACCGGTGGGCTCGGACCACTCCCCGTCGCCCCGGAAGTGACCTACAGGCACGAGTGTCCCGTCCGTCCGGGCACGGCCTTTTCGGTATGCCTCGGCCTTCATGCCGGACTCCGGCACCAGGTTCAGGTCGGGGCGCTGAAGCAGGCACTGGCGCAGCAGCCACATGAAGATCTCGCGGTGGTCGCCGTCCGGCACTGCCTTGACCTCTACTTTTCCGTTGATGTACTCAAGCCGGACGGTCTCCGGCGCCCGCCGCTCCAGCTCCTCGAAGTCCTCGACGCTGAGCGGGTCCCTCGTACGGACCCGGCCGTCGACGAGTTCGAGCCGGACGTTCTCGGGGGCTGCGGCGGCGAGTGCCTCGAAGTCCTCGATAGGCATCTGCGGGTACTGCGTGGGGGTCATGGCGTCGCCTCCTCCCCTCAATGGTGCCCCGGGGCGGTGTCGGCGGACCGTGGGAGCGGTCATACGGGTGTCCTTTCTCGCGGCGGCAACCCGATCGCAGCACGGATCTCATCCGCACGGGCCCGAACACCGGGGGAGTCCAGAAGCACGACAGGGCGCACAGCAGCCACCCCCACGCACCCCTTGCACAATCCCCCCGGCAGCGCCTCCGGCCTCCCCGGCACCCTGCACTCGGAGCACTCCAGAAGCCGTACGCGTCTCACGGCCTGCCCCTCAGGTACTACGGGTACTACGGGTACGACGGGCCGCACGGGCACCGGCGGCGGCATCTTGTCGACGAGGCGGCGGCGAAGGAGCGCGGCGGGTGAGTGGACGACATGGGGGAGCCCGGCGGTGAGGGCGCTACGGACGGCCTCCGCCCCGGCGCCGCGCGCGAACCACTCCTCGACCAGCGGAGCGAGCCGCGCGCACTCGGCGGCGGAGAGGAAGAGCGAGGGCGCGGTACGGCTGAGCGCGGCGAGGAGGATGACGGCGCGTGAACGGGTGGGCGGGGGCTCGGAGTTGTCCGGCGGTACGTCACCCCGCGTGAACGCGGCCCACCAGTCGTCGGCGCGGGCGGTCCGGCTGAAGAACGTCCGGGTGACCCAGAGTTCGGTCCCGGAGGAGGACGTCACCTTCTCCTGCCCCCGCCGCAGGTGCCCGGCCGCCTGAATCCTGTTGAGCGAGGTCCGCAGCGCGCACTGCCCGTACACGGTGGTCTTGGCCAGCATCTTCACGGAGATGTCGGCGCCGTCGGGGAGCCGGTCGAGGTATCCGGCGATGGCGGCATCGCGGGGGAGGAGGTGATCGAAGTCACCTTTGCCGCGTGGCCGTTGGCCGGGGGCGGTGCGTTTCCCGTACCCGGGCTTGGCCATCGGGTGCGCGGGTACGTCGGCAGTACTAAAGTTGGCGTCAGCCATTGGAGTTGCCCTTGCTAGTGGCGGCGGCTCCTTCGGTCAAACCCCCACAGGTGTTGGCTGCACCTGTTGGGGGTTGATTTTTACGTCCAGAGCCTTTGTGTTGGCAGCACCGTAAAGCCAACTGACACTCCGTCGCAACCCGAACCCGCAAAGTCAACTGGCGGGGTGGGAGGG
>NZ_LIRL01000612.1 GCF_001419795.1 Streptomyces niveiscabiei | reverse complement strand
CTGGAGGCGCGGCGGCTGCTGGCCTCGGTGATTCCGGCGCTCGGCGCGCTCGCCGACCCGGTGGCGCGTGAGGCGGACCGGCTGCCGGAGCACGGGTCGGCGAGCCTGGTGACCCCCGACGGGGCGCTCCGGCTGCCGGGCCGCGAGCCCGTCCGGGCCCTGGACGACCCGGAGTTGCGGGCCCTGCTGCGGGTCTTCGCCGGTTCGGGGGGACGCCGGCTGCGGCTGCTGTGGCCCGTCGACGGCACCTGGTACCGGGTGACTTTCCACCGGCAGCGGCCCGGCGCCGGGCTGGTGGCGGGAGCGGTCCTGGTGCACGGGGTGCCGACGGAGATGCCGTACGGGCTCAGCGCCCGTGAGCTGGACGTCCTCACCCGGGCCGCGACCGGCCAGACCAACCGGGCCATCGCGCAGGCCCTCTTCCTCTCCCCGCGCACTGTGCACAGTCACGTCGAGCACCTCCTGCGCAAGACCGGCGCGTCCTCCCGCGCCGAGGCCACCGCGCTCGCCCTGCGCGACGGCCTGCTGCGCCCGGACGCCGGGGACCTCGCGTTCTTCGTCGAGCGGTGAGGCGCGTCTCACGGCAGCCGGAAGCGCAGGCGGCAGATCACCGCGTCCGTCTCCCGTCGTACGGCGTGCGCGACGACGGCCCCGCGCTGGTTCTGGAGCAGCCGCTGCCACAGGCGTTCGGGTTCGGTCTCCGGGATCAGCACGGTCACCTGGGTGCCCGGTTCGGCGGCGGCGATCTCGCGGACGTAGGCGGCGATGGGGCGGCCCAGGCTGCGGCGGTCGCTGCGGACCCGGACGAGGGGGACGCCGGGGTTCCAGTCGGCCCAGGCGCGTTCCAGGGCGTGGAGGGCCGCGCGGTCCTCGGGGTCCGGGTAGGAGACCGTCACCGCGCGGACCTCGTCGCCGAGGGAGGTGGCCGCCGTGAGGGCCTGGGAGGTGAGGCGGGAGAGGGAGGAGACGGGGACGACGACCAGGGAGCGTACGCGGTGCGGGGGTTCGGGGACCCGGCCGAGGCCGAGGCGTTCGCCGATGCCCGCGTACGCGCGGTGGACGGTTTCGAAGGCGGCCACCAGCAGGGGAAGCGCGATGACGATCAGCCAGGCTCCCTGGGTGAACTTCTCCGCCGTCACGACGACCGTCGCGACCCCGGTCAGCAGGGCGCCGGAGCCGTTCAGCAGGGCCTTGCCCGTCCAGCCCGGTCCGCGTTCCCGGCGCCAGTGCCGGACCATGCCGGCCTGGGCGACGGTGAAGCCGACGAACACGCCGATCGCGAAGAGCGGGACGAGCGTGTTGGTGTCGCCGCCGGAGAACACCAGGAGGGCCGCCGAGACGACGGCGAGGGCGAGGACGCCGTGGCGGTGGACCTGGCGGTCGGCCTTGAGGGCGAAGACGTGCGGCGCGTAGTTGTCGCGGGCGAGGAGTTTCAGCAGGACGGGGAGGCCGCCGAAGGAGGTGTTCGCGGAGAGGGCGAGCAGGATCATCGTCGTGAACTGGATGACGTAGAAAGCCCAGTTGTGGCCCAGGGAGGCGTCCGCGAGCTGGGCGAGGACCGTGACGCCCTGGACCGGCTGGAGGTGGAAGCGGCCGATCAGGACGGACAGGCCGATCAGCATCAGGCCCAGCACCGCGCCGAGGGCGACCTCCGCGCGCTGGGCCCGCTGGGCGCGCGGGACGCGGAAGGAGGGCACCGCGTTCGCGATGGCCTCGACGCCGGTCAGCGCGGCGCAGCCGGACGCGAACGCCTTCAGCAACAACAGGGCGCCGACCGTCGTGGCGTTGTCGGACAGCACGGAGGCGTGGCCGTCCGCCGTCGCCGTACTGACCGGCCCCGAGCGCAGCAGGCCGGCGACGATCAGGACGAACACCGAGCCGACGAACACGGCGGTCGGCACGATGAACACCCGCGCCGACTCGACGATCCCCCGCAGGTTCACCGCCGTGATCAACGCCAGGACCGCCAGGCACAGCCACAGCCGCTGCCCGTACAGGGCGGGGAACGCCGAGGTCAGCGCGGCGACCCCGGCCGTGACGGCGACGGCCACGTTCAGGACGTAGTCCAGGACCAGGGCCGCCGCCGCGACCAGGCTCGTCCGCGGCCCGAGGTGCGCCCTGGCGACCGCGTACGAGCCGCCGCCGTCCGGGAACGCCGCGATGACCTGCCGGTACGAGGCGACCAGCACCGCCAGCAGGCCGGCGATCGCCAGCGTCACCGGCAACGTGAAGCCGAGCCCGTGCGCGCCGGCTGCGGCCAGCACCAGCACGATCGCCTCCGGGCCGTACGCCACCGACGCCATCGCGTCCAGCGAGAGCGCGGCCAGGCCCGTGACGGCAGTGAGCCGATGCCGTTCACCGGCATCGGGGGGCTCCTCCCCGGTGGGAGCGACGGGGGTGAGGACGGACATGGGCGGGGGCTCCTTCGTGTGGACCGGTGCCCTCAGGGTCCGTCCGGATGTGATCGTTTCCGATCGTTCCTAGCGCGTTCTTCACGCCGGGAGCGGGCGTTTTGACGGACTCATAGCACCGGCGACACGGACGCCGTGTACGGCTTGATCCGCCGGGCTCGGCAGCGGCTCAGACCGTCATCCACTCCAGGACCGGCGTCGACTGTAGGTACACGATCAGGGCGAAGCCCGCGAGGAGGCCCAGGCTCCAGCCCAGGACCTTGCGGAAGATGAGGCTCTCGCTGCCGGCCATGCCGATGGAGGCGGCGGCGACCGCGAGGTTCTGGGGGGAGAGCATCTTGCCGAGGACGCCGCCTGTGGAGTTGGCGGCGGCCAGCAGGACGGGGTCGAGACCCGTCTCGTGGGCGGCTGTCACCTGGAGGACGCCGAAGAGGGAGTTGGAGGAGGTGTCGGAGCCGGTGACCGCGACGCCGAGCCAGCCGACGATCGGGGAGAAGAAGGCGAACGCGGCGCCGGTCTGCGCGAGGGCCGTGCCGAGGGTCGCGGTCTGGCCGGAGAGGTTCATCACCCAGGCCAGCGCGAGGACCGAGGTGACGGTGACGACGGTCCAGCGGAGTTGGTGCAGGGTCGCGCTGTACGCCTTGAGCGCGCGGCCGGGGCCGAGGCGGTACAGGGCCATGGTGAGGAGACCGGCGAGCAGCAGGATCGTGCCGGCCGCCTTGAGGTGCTCCAGTTTGAAGGTGACGGCTCCGGCCTGCTGACCGGTGGGCGTCTGGACGTCGAGGCCGGGCCAGGAGAACGTGACGACGCCGTGCACCGCCAACCAGTCCTTGACGGGGCCGAGTTGGGTGAGGGCGAAGAGGGCGACGATGATGAGGTAGGGCGCGAAGGCCATGAGGGCTCTGCCGTCCGCGGGTTCGTCGGGGCCGGGGCCGCCGGAGGAACCGGCGCCGGCGCGGGGCCCGGTGCCGTCATCGGCGTACGTATCGCCACCCCCGTACCTCTCCGCGTCCGAGTACGTGTCGATCCCCCCGCCCACCGTCACCCGTGCCGGCTGCCACACCCGCAGGAACCCCAGCACCGAGACCAGCGCCACGACCCCCGCCACGATGTCCGTCACCTCGACGCTGATGAAGTTCGCCGCGGCGAACTGGGCGATCCCGAACGTCACCCCCGCGACCACCGCGACGGGCCACGTCTCGCCCACCCCGCGCCGCCCGTCGAGGAGGAACACGAGGACCAGGGGGACGAAGACGGCGATCAGGGGTGTCTGGCGTCCGGCCATCGCGCCGAGGTCGTCCAGGGGCAGCCCGGTCACCCCGGCGAGGGTGGTGAGGGGTACGGCCATGCTGCCGAAGGCGACCGGCGCCGTGTTCGCGACGAGTGCGACGGTCGCCGCCTTGAGGGGGGCGATCCCGACGGCGACGAGCATGACGGCCGTGATGGCGACGGGCGCGCCGAAGCCGGCGAGGGCCTCGATCAGCGCGCCGAAGCAGAACGCGATGAGGATGCCCTGCACGCGCTGGTCGGTGGAGACGGTGCGGAAGGAGCGCCGCAGGACGGCGAACCAGCCGGTGACCTCGGTCATCCGGTAGATCCAGAGGGCGTTGACGAGGATCCACAGGACGGGGAACAGGCCGTAGAAGGCGCCTTCGACGGCGCCGGAGAGGGCCTGGGAACTCGGCATGTCCCAGACCCAGACGGCCAGCGCCAGCGCGAGCGTGAGGGCGGCCAGCGCGGCGAACTGCGCGCGCACGCGGAAGGCGCCGAGCAGGACGAACAGCGTGAGCAGAGGTAACGCGGCGAGGACCGCGGACCAGTACAGCGATCCGGCCAGCGGGTCGAGGACCTGGCGGTACATGCGGGCCTCCTGGTGCGGCAGTGACGCGATGTTCCGATTCGTCAACTTGTAGGACACGTGTCCAGGGCCGTCAATGGCGCCTTCCTGGGCCCACGCTCATCTGCGTTTCCTGTCAGGGCCGTTGACCGTGCTCTGAAAACGTTTTAACTTCCCCTCACTCCCAACCCCGAGCCGAGGAGGCTCCGTGGCGGTGCAGTTACATGAACGCCCAGGGAAGACGGTGGCGAGGCGCGACCGGCGCAGGCCGCCGGGTGAGCAAAAACGTTTTCAGCAGCGGACGCTGTTCCTGCTGATGCTTCCGGGTCTCGGGTACTTCCTGCTGTTCCACTACGGCGCGCTCGTCGGGAACGTGATCGCGTTCAAGGAGTACGTGCCGTTCGACGGCCTGTGGGGCAGCCCGTGGACGGGCGTCGACAACTTCCGCCGGATGTTCGAGGACGCGGCGTTCTGGGACGCGGTGCTGAACACGGTGTGGATCGCGCTGCTGCAACTGGTGTTCTTCTTCCCGGTGCCGCTGGGCCTGGCGCTGCTGCTGCACAGCCTGACGTGGTCGTCGGTGCGCCGGTTCGTGCAGTCGGTGGCGTATCTGCCGCACTTCATCTCGTGGGTGATCGTCGTGGCGCTGTTCCAGCAGGTGCTCGGGGACACGGGGATGCTCAACGGGTATCTGGACGACGCCGGGCTGCACACGGTCGACATCGTCGGGAACCCGGACGCGTTCAAGCCGCTGGTGGTGGCGCAGGTGATCTGGAAGGACGCGGGCTGGGGGACGATCATCTTCCTGGCGGCGCTGTCGCAGGTCGACGAGCAGCGGTACGAGGCCGCCGCGATCGACGGGGCGGGCCCCTGGCGGCGTTTCTGGCACGTGACGCTGCCCGCGATCCGTCCGGTGCTGGTCCTGCTGCTGATCCTCCGGCTGGGCGACATCCTGTCGGTCGGCTTCGAGCAGATGCTGTTGCAGCGGGACGCGGTGGGTCCGCAGGCGGCGGAGGTCATCGACACGTTCGTGTACTTCCAGGGGATCGTGGGCGGCGACTACGGGTTCGCGGCGGCGGCCGGCCTGTTCAAGGGCGTGGTGGGCGCGCTGCTGGTGTACGCGGCGAACAAGGCCGCGCACCGGCTCGGTGAGCAGGGGGTGTACCGGTGAGGCCGGCGTGGATGGAACGGCCGAGGCCGGTGACGCAGGCGGGCAAGGCGCTCGCGCTGACGGCGGTGGTGCTGCTGGTGTGCGTGCCGTTCCTGGTGATCCTGTCGACGTCGCTGGCCTCGCAGCGGGAGGTCGTGGCCAACGGCGGCTGGGTGCTGTGGCCGCAGGATCCGACGCTGAAGGCGTACCGGGACATCCTCGACGGCGGGATCGTCACGCACGCGCTCGGCGTGAGCGCCGGGGTGACGCTGGCCGGGACGCTGCTGAGCCTGGCCTGCACGGTGACGCTCGCGTACGCGCTGTCGCGGCCCGGCGTGTTCGGGGGCCGTCCGGTGCTGCTGCTGATCCTGTTCACGTTCCTGTTCCCGCCGGGCATGATCCCGAACTATCTCCTCGTCAAGCAGCTGGGCCTGCTGGACAGTTACGCCTCGCTGGTGCTGCCGGTGCTGGTGAACGTGTTCAACCTGGTCGTCCTGCGCGGCTTCTTCCAGGGCATCCCGGAGGAGCTGTACGAGGCGGCGCGGCTCGACGGCGCGGGCGATCTGCGGGTGCTGTGGTCGGTCGTACTGCCGTTGTCCAAGGCGGCGTTGGCGGTGGTCGGGCTGTTCTACGCGGTCGCCTACTGGAACTCGTGGTTCTACGCGTCGCTGTATCTGGAGAGCGACCACTGGCCGTTGCAGCAGGTGCTGCGGACGTACGTGATCGCGGGGACCGGGCTGACGGACACGACGACGGGCGAGGGCACGGTCAGCGCGCCGCAGACGATCCAGATGGCGGTGCTGGTGATCGCGACCGTGCCGATCCTGCTCGTCTACCCGTTCCTCCAGAGGTACTTCACCAAGGGCGTGCTCACCGGCGCCGTCAAGAGCTGACGTCGTCGCGAGGTGACGTCGTCAGGAGCCGACTCGGAAAGGTCCCGCTCATGTCCCGCATGTCCCGGCGCGCGCTGCTCGGTTCGATGGCAGCGGCGAGTGTCCCCGGTCTGCTGACCGCCTGTTCCACCGGCAAGGACGACGGCGACACCGCCAACGCCGGTAAGAAGCTGGCCCCTTGGCCCGTGTACCGGGCGGCGCCGGGCGCGAAGCCGGATCTCGCGCCGACCGAGGCGGGGGTGCAGCCGGGGTACACCTCCTACCCGGCCGATCTCTCGACGTCCGTCAAGCGCACGCCTGGTGACGGTTCGACGATCAGGGTGATGTCGGTGACGTTCGGCACGCCGCCCAAGGGCCGCGCGGACAACCGGTATTGGCAGGCCGTGGAGAAGGCGCTCGGCGTGAAGGTCGAGTTCACGGTCATCCCGACGGACGACTACCAGAAGAAGATGGCGACGGTCATGGCCGACGATCCGGACGCGCTGCCGGACGTCATCAACGTCTTCTCCGGTTTCCAGCTCCCGCGCGAGGCGCAGTTCGTGCAGCGCAGGGCCGAGGACCTGACGCCGTTCCTGTCGGGCGAGGCGGTGGCGCAGTACCCGAACCTGGCGAACATCCCCGGGCACGCCTGGCGGGACATGGGCCGCATCGGCGGCCGGATCTACGGCGTCCCGCTCGAACGGCCGCTGCCGGGTTCGACGTTGTGGCTGAACCAGGGCGTGTTCACGGACGCCGGGATGCGGGAGGGCTGGACGTCCGCCGACTTCGCGGCCGTCGCGGCCGGGGCGACCGGCGGCAAGCGGTACGCGCTGGGCGCCGGGACCGGTTCGGTGTTCGGCAACGCCGTGCACGCCGCCGCGCACAACGCGCCGTCCGCGTGGGCCGTCGACGGATCCGGCGTGTTCCGCGCCAACTACACCGACGAGCGGTACAAGGCGGCGGTCGCCTTCCAGGCGGAGTTGCGCGGGAAGGGCCTCTACCACCCCGACGCCGCCTCGATGTCGACGTCCGACCTGACGACCCTGTTCCTCAACGGCACGGTCGGCTCGATGCAGAACGGCTTCGGCTCCTACCAGACCCTGTACCCGGACGCGGAGGGCCTGCTGACTCCGGCACCGGCCCTGCCGTACGCGGTCGGCGGGACGCCCGGCGGGATCGTCGCGGCGCGGCGCTCGTTCGGGTACACGGTCCTCAAGGCGGCGAAGAAGGAGCGCATCCAACTCCTGCTGCGCGTCCTGGACTTCCTCGCCGCGCCGTTCGGTACGAAGGAGTGGGAGCTGATCCATTACGGGGTCGAGGGCACGCACTTCACGCGGGGTGCGGACGGCTCGCCCGAGGCGAACCGGCTCGGCGAGGTCGAGAACGTGACCAACCTGCCGTTCCGGTATCTCGCCGAGGGGCCGCAGGTGTTGTTCGTGCCGGGCCGTCCGGAGGCCGTGCGCGCGATCCACGCCTGGCAGCAGAAGGTCGTCCCCGTCGCGATCCGGGACGCCTCCTTCGGGCTCCAGTCGACGACGCGCACCACGCAGGGGACGACGCTGAAGGCGCTGATGGACGACACGGTCACCGCCGTGATCGCCGGGCGCTCCCCCCTGTCCGCGTACGACACCGCGGTGAAGACCTGGCGGGCGCGCGGCGGCGACAGAATGGCCGACGAGCTGGCGAAGGAGCATGACGCCACCTCATGACCGGCCGGGACGAGAAGGGGGCGCGCAGCGACATGACGGCGAGGGAACGGGTCACGATCCGCGAGGTGGCCGAGCGGGCCGGGGTGTCCGTGTCGACGGTGTCACGGGTGCTCACCGGGAACTATCCGGTGCCGCCGGCCACCCGCAGCCGCGTCCTGCGGGCCGCGCGGGCGCTGGACTACGTCGCCAACGCGCACGCCCGCGCGCTGGTCGGCGGCGGCCGGAAGATGGTCGCCGTCGTCCTGCGCCAGGTCACCAGCCCCTTCTACGCGCATGTCGCCGAGGGCGTGGAGGCGGAGGCCGCCGACCGGGGATGGCTGTGCCTGGTCGGGACGACCGGGGGTGATCCGCAGCGGGAGATGGACTTCGTGCAGCTCATGCGGGAGGAGGGGGCGCGGGTGGTGATCCTGGTCGGCGGGGTCGTCGAGGACGACGCGTACCGGGAGCGGGTCGCGCACTACGCGCAGGCGCTCAGCGCGTCGGGGGCGCGGCTCGTCCTGTGCGGGCGGCCCTCGCCCGACCCTGAACTCCCGGCGCTGGTCGTGGAGTTCGACAACGAGGCGGGGGCCCGCGCGATCACCGCGCACCTGCTGTCCGCCGGGCACCGGCGGATCGCCTTCCTCGGCGGGCTGCCGGGGAACACCGCGCTCGACGCGCGGGTGCGGGGGTACCGTGCGGCGCTCGCCGAGCACGGGTTGCCGGCTTCGGCCGCGTACGTCGTCGACTGCGGGCTCGGGCGGGCGGCCGGGCGGCGCGCCATGGGGCAACTCCTGAGGGAGACCCGGGAGTTCACCGCCGTCGTCGCCGGGGACGACATGGTCGCCGCCGGGGTGCTGCGGGCCGTCTCCGAGGCCGGACTGCGCGTACCTGACGATGTGTCAGTCGTCGGCTACAACGACATACCTCTGGCCGAGGACTTCAGCCCTCCGCTCACCACCGTCCGTACGCCCGCGGAGGAGTTGGGGCGCGCCGCCGTACGGCTCGCCGTGCGGGACGGGGAGCCTGCGGGGCCGCATCTGCTGGGGACCCATATCGTCGTCCGCGACAGCGTGGGGCCGCCCGCGTGAGCGGGGACCGTGCGGTGTGGGAGGACGCGGCGGACCGGTTGCTGGACGCGCTGCTGCCGTATGCGACGCCCGGGTTCGCGCAGTACCGGCTGCCCGGGCGGGCCGGGTACGCCGGGGAGTGGTCGGACGGACTGGAGGGGTACGCGCGCTCGTTCCTGCTGGCCGCGTTCCGGATCGCCGGGGCCCGGGGGGCGGGCATGGAGGCGTTGATCTCGCGGTACGCGGCCGGGCTGGCCGCCGGGACCGATCCGGGGCATCCCGAGCACTGGCCGCCCATCACCGACCGGGGGCAGCCGATGGTGGAGGCCGCTTCCGTCGCCGTCGCGCTGCACGAGACGCGGGAGTGGTTGTGGGATCTGCTCCCGGATGCCGTGCGACAGCGGGCCGTCGCATGGTTCCGGGGGTTCGTCGGGGCCGTCGTCAACGACTCCAACTGGCGGCTGTTCCAGGTGATCGTCGAGGAGTTCCTCGCCTCCGTGGGCGCCCTGGACGATCGCGGCGAGATCGACGCCGGGCTCGCCCGGCTCGACGACTGGTACCGGGGCGAGGGGTGGTACACCGACGGGGACGGGCAGAAGTTCGACTACTACAACGCCTGGGCCCTCCACCTGTATCCCGTGCTGTGGGCTCGGATCGCCGGGGCGCGCGCCGATCCTGCCGTCGTCGCCCGGCATCGGGGGCGGTTGCGGGAGTTCCTGGAGACCTTTCAGTACTTCTTCGGGGGTGACGGGGCTCCTGTGCATCAAGGGCGGTCTCTCACGTATCGGTACGCCGTTGTCGCGCCGTTGTGGGCGGGGGTGCTGGCGGATGCGACGCCGTTGCCGCCGGGGCGGACGCGGCAACTCGCCTCCGGGGCGTTGCGGCACTTCTCCGAGCGGCAAGTGCCGGACGCGGAGGGGTTGTTGAGGCTGGGGTGGTATCGGGAGTTCCTGCCGGTGACCCAGCCGTACTCCGGTCCCGCCTCGCCCTACTGGGCCGCCAAGGCGTTCCTGGGCCTGCTCCTGCCGCCGGATCACCCCGTGTGGACCGCTCCCGAGGAGCCCTTGGAGGACAAGGATCGGTGTCTGGTTCTGGGTGCTCCGGGGTGGGTGCTGCATTCGACCGCCGCCGACGGGATCGTGCGGCTCGTCAACCACGGAAGCGATCGGCTGGCGCCGCCGCCGGCCGCGTCCGAGGCGAATCCTCACTACACGCGGTTCGCCTATTCGTCGGTGACGGCTCCTGAGACTCCGCCGGGGGATCTTTCCGGTGGGGTCGACAATCATCTGGCGGTGGG
>NZ_LIRL01000611.1 GCF_001419795.1 Streptomyces niveiscabiei | reverse complement strand
CACGGCGGGGCTGCTGGAGCGGCTGGCGGCCGGGCACCTGGACGTGGCGGTGGTGTCGACGACGGGCGGGGCCTCCTTCGCGCCGTACGAACTCCGGCATCTCCTCGACGAGTTCCTGTACGTCGCCCTCCCCGCCGGCCACCCGCTCGCCGACGCCCCGGACGTCCGGCTCGCCCAACTCGCCGACGCCGACTGGATCTCGGGCGGCCCGCACCCCGAAGGGACCTTGCTGGACGCCGCGTCGAGGCAGGGGTTCCGTCCCCGGGTCGCGCATGTCGTCGGGGAGTGGACGGCCAAGCTGGGGTACGTCGCCGCCGGGCTCGGGGTCGCGCTGGTGCCCGCGTTGGCCGCCGGGGCGGTGCGGCGGGACGTCGCGCTCGTGCGGGTCGTCGACGAAGGGGGGCCGACGCGGGCCGTGTACGCGGCGACCGTGCGGGGGCGGGCCGTACCGGCTGCCGGGGAGGCGTTCGTGGAGGTTCTCGCGGAGACGGCTCGCGCCATGGCGTGGACCACTCCCGGCACGGGATGATTCCGGGGTCCCAGCCTTCCCGGAAGGAACGGAAACCCCCACATGCCCTCCTTTCTCCGCGTCCACCTCGGCGCCGTGAGTCTCGCCCTCGTCGCGGGCCTCGCCTCCCCCGTCGCCGCGAGCGCGGCGCCCCCGCTCGCGCCGGCACCGACCGTCGAGGAGCAGCGCCTCGACCGTGCCGTGCCCCGGGAGATCCTCGCCCGGTCCGGATTCGACTCCGTGGCACCGGAGTTCGCGCGGGCGCTCGGCGGGGCGCGCGGCTACGCGCAGGCCCGTGCCGTGGTCGTGCGGGAGGGGTCGGCGCTGTGGCGGCGGGCCGTGGACCGGGCGCAGGGGCGGGGGCCGGTGACCGGTGATCTGAGCCGGGGGGACGATCGGCCGCTGTACTGGGCGCGGTTGGGGATGACGCGTGAACTGCGGGGCTGGGAGCCGTCGTTCGGGCTGAGCGCGGCGCAACGGGCGGCGCTGCTGGACGAGTTGGAGCGGACGTCCCGTGGGCAGACGGACATCGCCTACCCCGCCCGCGACAAGGGGCTCAAGCGGGTCCTCGTCACCGGGTTCGATCCCTTCACCCTCGACGCGGACATCCGTATCTCCAACCCGTCCGGCGCCACGGCGCTCACGCTGGACGGCACGGTGATCGAGACCGCGCACGGGCCCACCCGCATCGAGACGGCCGTCTTCCCCGTGCGCTGGCAGGACTTCACGGAGGGGAGCGTCGAGCGTGCGCTGCGGCCTCACCTTCCCCGGGTCGACCTCTTCACCACCGTCAGCCAGGGGCGCGTGGGGCGGTTCGACATCGAGCGCACCAACGGGGCGTGGCGCGGCGGCTTCGGGGACAACGACAACATCGGGCGCACGGAGACCATCCCGGTCACCGATCCGGCGTCGCAGCCGCAGTGGACGACCACGACGCTCCCGTACGCGGCGATCGTCGCGGCCCGTACGGGCCCGTTCCCGGTGTACGACAACACGAGCGTCACGGAGATACCGGCGGGCGGCACGGCCCCCGTCGAGCGGCCCGACGGACCGACGCCGGGCTCGACCGCCCGCGAGGGCGGGGGCGGTGACTACCTGTCCAACGAGATCGCCTACCGGGCGACCCTGTTGAGGGACCGCCTCGGCCTGCACGACTCCCTGCCGGGCGGCCATGTGCACACGCCGGTCCTCCAGTTCGGGGCGGGCAACACGACGGAGGTGACGGACCCGGAGTTCGTGGGGAACCGGGAGCGGATCGTGGGGCAGGTGCGGGAGATCGTGCGTACGGCGGTGTCCGCGAGCTGAGGCCGGTCAGGCGGCGGTTACCTCCTCGTCCTCGTGGTCCTCCTCCCTGATCTCCTCGTCGAGCATGTGCCGGGCCATGAGGGTCGCCCCCGCGACCGCGCCCGGCATGAGGAAGACGGCGACCACGGGGATGAGGAACGCGATGCCCAGGGGCGTACCGAAGCCCCAGACGAGTGTCTTGCGGGAGCGCAGCATGCTCAGGCGGGCGCGGAGTTCGATGCCCCGGCGCTGGAGGGCGACGGCGGTCACCTCTTCCGTGAGGAAGAAGCCGGTGACGAAGAAGCCGATGACGGGGACGACGGTCTGGCCGACGACGGGGAGGAAGCCGAGGCCGAAGAGGAGGACGCTCCACAGGCCCGCGCGCAGCAGGACGCGGAGGCTGTCGCGGGCGGAGATGAGGAGGTCGCGCCAGAGGGGGAGGCCGGACTCGGGGGCGGTGCCGTCGGGCGAGACGTCACGGTCGACGCTCTCGGAGAGGCTCTCGTAGAACGGCTGGCCGACGAGCAGCGTGACGGCCGTGAACGTGAGCACCGCGAGGAGCAGCGCGAGGGCGAACAGGACGACCGTGAGGAAGCCGCGGAAGAGGCCCTGCCAGGGGCTGGACCAGTCGTCGGCGAAGGGCGTCGCCCAGGAGACGAGGTCGCCGCCCCACATGATCAGGGAGGCGAGGGCCGCGACGTACAGCACGAGCGTGATCAGGCCGGGGATCAGGCCGAAGCCGTACTGCCTCCCGTGCCCGGCCACCCACCGCTGGCCCTGCACCAGATACCCGAAACCCACCCCAAGATCGCGCATGGGGAAACTCTATCGGCCGCCGCTGACAATGCCCTCCGCTCCGTCGGCGCCCTGCCCTCCGCCCTGCTCCCCGCCCTGTCCTGCGCCCTGCCCTGCGCCCGCCTCGGGCTCGCCGATCATGCGGCGCAGCAGGCTCCGCAGGACCTCGCGCTCGGTCCGGGTGAGCTCGGCGAAGGGCTCGTGGGCGAAGCGCAGGGAGTCGCGCAGGTCGCGGGCGACCTTGCGGCCCTCGTCGGTGGCGGCGGCGAGCTTGACGCGGCGGTCGGCGGGCGCGGGGCGGCGCTCGACGAGGCCGCGGGATTCGAGGCGGTCGACGATGCCCGTGACGTTCGACGGCTCGCACTTCAGGCGCTCGGCGATCTTGCGCATGGGGAGCGGTTCGAGGGTGAGGAGGCTGAGCAGGCGGGCCTGCGCGCCCGTGAGGGAGTGTTCCGTGGCCGCCGTGTCGTAGTCGTCGTGGAAGCGGGCCACGACCTCGCCGATGAGTTCGATGACTTCCACGGTGAGGGGGTCGTAGCGGCGGGTGCTGTCTGTGGCCATGCTCACCAGGGTACCCCGATACTTGACAACATGAAATATCCAGCCACATTATTGTTTCAGGTAATGAAATAAGTGCGAGGAAGGGTCCCCCATGCTCAACCGTGAATGGCACCTGCTCAGCCGTCCCGTCGGCTGGCCGAAGACCGAGGACTTCGCCCTGGTCGAGGCGGAGGTCCGCCAGCCCGGTGAGGGTCAGGTCCTGGTCCGGAACACGTACCTGTCGGTGGACCCGTACATGCGCGGGCGCATGAGCGCCGCGAAGTCGTACACCGCCCCGTTCGAGCTGGGCAAGGCCATGCAGGGCGGCGCGGTCGGCGAGGTGATCGAGTCGAACGCGGAGGGCATCGCCGTCGGCGACCACGTCCTGCACTTCGGCGGCTGGCGCGAGTACGCGACGTTCGACGCGAAGCAGGCCGTCAAGGTCGACGCCGGTGCCGCGCCCCTGTCCACGTACCTCGGTGTCCTCGGCATGACCGGCCTCACCGCGTACGCGGGCCTGCTGCGCACCGCCGCGTTCAAGGAGGGCGACTCCGTCTTCGTCTCCGGCGCGGCCGGCGCCGTCGGCAGCCAGGTCGGGCAGATCGCGAAGCTGAAGGGCGCCTCCCGGGTCATCGGCTCCGCCGGGTCCGACGAGAAGGTCAAGCTCCTCGTCGAGGAGTACGGCTTCGACGCCGCGTTCAACTACAAGACCGGCAAGGTCTCCGACCTGCTGCGCGAGGCCGCGCCCGACGGGATCGACGTCTACTTCGACAACGTCGGCGGGGACCACCTCGAAGCCGCGGTCGGCTCCCTCAACCAGGGCGGCCGGATCGCCGTGTGCGGCATGATCTCGGTCTACAACAACACCGAGCCCGCCCCCGGCCCCCGCAACCTCGCCCGCCTCATCCAGACGCGCGGGCGCATCGAGGGCTTCCTCGTCGGCGACCACTACGACCTCCAGCCCGAGTTCGTCGCCGAGGTCGCCCCCTGGATCGCCTCGGGTGCGCTGAAGTACCAGGAGACGGTGGTGGAGGGCATCGAGAACAACCTCGAAGCGTTCTTCGGCGTCCTGCGCGGCGACAACATCGGCAAGATGATCGTCAAGCTCTGACCGGGGCGCACACAGCGCTCGGTGTTCCCAAGGCCGCATCCCTGGACGTGGGGTGCGGCCTTCGCGCGTGCCCGGAAGCCGTGGTGATGTCCGGGCCCTCTTGTTGCCGTTGAGTCGAACAGGTACATCTCGCCGTACCGATCTGAGGAGGTACGCGTGAGGAGCACGAGAACCATCCCTGTCAGACCTTTGCTGATCGTCGGTGTCGTGGGAGCCGTGGCGGGCTCGTTGCTGCTGGGGCCGGAGACGGCCCGTGCGGAGAACGAACGGCCCAGCAGGGAGCGGGAGTTCACCGGGCGTGCCGCCGACTCGGGGGCGGCGGCGGCCCGTCGGGCGCTCGCGGCGCCCGTCGCCGAGCTCGGCGAGGACGGGCGGGGGTATCCGCGGCGGGTGGTGCTCTCGCCGGACCCCGTCAACTCTGCTGACAAGTCCATCAAGTTGGGACTCACGCCGTATCACGCGATCTCGGCGAAGCTGAACTCGCTCCAGCGGCTGGGGAATCGGGTGAGTGTGGAGGTCACCGGCCGGTCGGCGGGCGGGCATCGGCTGTATCTGGTGACCGTGACCGCGCCGGAGAGCGCCGCGCAGGCGCGGGCGCAGGAGCGGACCCGGCGGCTCATCGAGGACGCGAAGGTGTCGTGGGCGGGGCAGGTCGCCGGGTACAAGGCGCCCGTCTTCTTCAACAGCAACATCCACGGCAACGAGTGGGAAGGCACCGACGCCGCCCTGAAGGTGATCGAGCGGCTCGCGACGGCGAACGACGCGCGCACGAGGGATCTCCTCGCCCACACCCGGCTGTACTTCAACATCACCGCCAACCCGGACGGCCGGATCGCCGGCACCCGCGCGAACGCGAACGGCTTCGACCTGAACCGGGACTTCGTGACGGCCTCGCAGCCGGAGACGCGGGCGATGCGGCGCATCCAGATCGACAAGCAGCCGGCCGTCATGCTGGACCTGCACGGGTACGTGAACGGCACCCTGATCGAGCCGACCACTCCCCCGCACGGCGAGAACTACGAGTACGACCTGTTCCTGAAGAACACGTACGCGAACGCCCTCGGCATGGAGAAGTCCGTCAACTCCCTGGGCTACACGCCGGGTCGGGACGGGGTCGAACCCGCGCAGATCCCGTTCCGGGACCAGCAGGAGGGCTGGGACGACTGGCCGCCCATCTTCACCCCGCAGTACGCGGCCTACCACGGCACGGTGGCCGCGCACACGGTCGAGATCCCGCTGCGGGTGAACAACGCGGCGTACGACCTGCCCGTCGCGGAACTCCGGCGGCGCGCCGGCATCAACACGGCCGTCGCGGGCGCCGCGATGAACGCCACCCTCGACTTCGTGCGCGCCCGCCGCTCCCAGCTGATCGCCGACCAGATCGAGGTCTTCCGGCGCGGTGCGCGAGGCGCGGCGCAGATCCCGGTCTCCTCCTCAACTGTCCCCGGTGTGCCGGGAATCGGCCCGGAGGACGTCTACACGACGACGTTCCCGCGCGCGTACGTCATCCCGTCCGGCACGACGGCGGCGGCCCGGCTGGTCGACCACCTCATCGCCAACGACGTACGCGTCACCCGCGTCAACTCCCCTGCCGGCGCCTACCTCGTGGACATGCGCCAGCCCAAACGCGGCCTGGCGAACGCCCTGTTGGCCGACGGCCGTGACATCAGCGGCAAGGTGTCGACGATGTACGACATCTCGGGCTGGAGCCTGGGCCGCCTGTGGGGCGCGAAGGTCGAACGGGTCACCACGGGACGCCTCCCCGCGGCCCACGCCATCTCCCGTGCCGCGCCGGTGAGTTCGGTCCCGGCCTACGGCAACCTCCGCCTGCGCCTGGGCGACCCGAACGCGTACGCGGCCCTCAACTCTCTGCTGCGGCAAGGTGTTCCGGTACGCCGGGACAGCGCCACCAGCGTGATCGTCCCGGCGTCCGCCCGCCGCACGGCCGTTCAGGCGGCCCGCGCCCACAATGTCGCCTTCACCGCGACGCCGTTCACCGGGACGGCTCCGCTGCACCGCGTGCGGGTCGCCGCGGCCGTCACCTCCGGTGAGTTGTTCGCTCTGCGGGAGATGGGCTTCGAGGTGACGCCGGTCTCGACGGAGCTCCTCAACGCGGGCTTCGACTGGGCTTCCGTCGATGTCCTGTTCGCGTCGGCCGGGCTCGACCATGCCCGTCTGGACGCGGGCGCGAGGAGCGCGCTGGACAGGTTCCTCGCGGGGCACGGGCTGGTCGGCCGGGGCGCCGTGGGCGCTCAGGTCAACGCCGGGGCGGGGCTGCTGGCGGTGACCGCCGTCGAGGGCAACGAGGACGCCAACGGGGTGGTGCGGGTGGCAAGTTCGACCTCTCAGGGGTACGCGTTCGCGTACGCCCCCGTCTGGTTCACCGGCCTCGGCGCGGGGGTGCGCGTGGAGGAGTCGTACGCCGCCGGGAACCCGCTCGTCTCCGGCCACTGGCGGGCGCGGGCCGACGGCACCGGCGGTCCGTCCGCCGCCGCCGGGCGGCCGTCGGTCGTGAGCGGGCCGCATGCCGTCCTGTTCGGCACGGAACCCCTCTTCAGGGATCATCCGAAGGGGGAATTCCCCCAGGTCGCACAGGCTTTGTTCACCATGGCACACGCAAGCAGCGGTCTGGTCGAGGAGAGCGGATGACCCTGGAGATCCACGGCACCGTCGCGGACGGTTTCCTGTCCGTACGGGAGGAGTTCGCCGCGTTCGTGGCGACTGAACGGCCCGATTACGAGGGCCAGTTGTGCGCCTACGCGGACGGCCGCAGAGTGGTCGACCTGTGGGCCGGCGAGGAGGCGGGACCCGACTCCCTGTACGGGGTGTTCTCGTCGACGAAGGGTGCCGCGCACCTCGTCGTCGCGCTCCTCGTCCAGGACGGCACGCTGGAGCTGGACCGCAAAGTCACCTACTACTGGCCGGAGTTCGCCGCCGAGGGCAAGGGTCAGCTGACCCTGCGGGACCTGATCACGCACCGCGCGGGCGTGGTCGGCCTGGACGCCGGGTTCTCGGACGCGGAGCTGGCCGACGACCGGCTGCTCGCCGAACGCCTCGCCGACCAGCGGCCGTTCTGGCGCCCCGGCACGGCGTTCGGCTATCACGCCCTGGTGATCGGGGCGTTGACGGGCGAGGTGGTGCGCCGGGCGACCGGCCGCAGCCTTCAAGAAGTGTACGAGGACCGGGTGCGGGCGCCGTACGGGCTCGACTTCTTCCTCGGGCTGCCGGCGGCGCTCGAACCGCGTTTCCGGTCCGTGCAGCCGATGCTGCCGACTCCCCCGCAGCAGGCCGAGCTCGACGCCGTGCCGGCCGCCCCGCACACCCTGGCGTCCATCGCGTTCAACACGCACGTCCCGGACCCCGGCGACCTCGTCTCGTACGCCAACTCCCGTGCCGTGCGCGCCAAAGGCCCCGCCTCGGCGGGCGGGGTCGCCGCCGCGCGCGGGCTCGCGGGGATGTACGCGGCGGTGCTGTTCGAGGTCGACGGGCGGCCTCCCCTGCTGAAGCCGGACACCATCGCCGAGGTCGGGCAGATCCACTCCACGGGGTACGACCTGGTGGCCCGGGCGCACAAATCCTTCGGGCTCGGATTCCAGGCGGTGGCCGACACCGCCTACCCCTTCCTCGGCGCCGGCTCCTTCGGCCACAGCGGCGCCGGGGGCTCCCAGGCGTTCGCCGATCCGCGCGGGGGGTTCGCCTACGGGTACACCCGGCGCCGGATGGCGTTCCCCGGCGGGGCCGCGCCGGAGAACGAGCGGTTGGTGCGGGCGGTGCACGAGGCGGTGCTCGCGATGTGAGACACGGCGGATCGGGGGCGCCTCAGGTCGGGGCGCCTCGGGCGCGGCGCTTCGGGGTCGTACGTAGGTCGTAGCCGGGTAGCTCCCGGGTGCGGCCTACGTGCACCACCACAGGAAACGGTTGCAGGTTTCCGACGGTGACGGCTGGGGGGACGGCGCGGGCGGTGTCGGGTCCGCCGG
>NZ_LIRL01000610.1 GCF_001419795.1 Streptomyces niveiscabiei | reverse complement strand
CACCGGACGACCCCGTCCGGTGACGGAGGATGACGGGATGGACGAGGGACTCATCGGCATCGGCGCCTTCGCGGCACGCTCCCGCCTGTCCGCGAAGGCGCTGCGGCTGTACGACCGGCTGGGCCTGCTGCCCCCGGCGCGCATCGACCCCGCGAGCGGCTACCGCTACTACCGCGCGGACCAGATCGAACGCGCCCGCCTGGTCGCCCTGCTGCGCCGCCTGGACATGCCGCTCGCGCGGATCGCCGACATCGTCGAGGCGGACGGCGGGCAGGGCGCCGGGCTCCTGGACGCGTACTGGTCCGAGACCGAGACCCGCCACGCCGAACGCCGCGCGCTCGCCGGCTACCTCCGTCGTCGTCTGACCGGAAAGGGCCAGGAGATGGCTGACCTGTACGACGCGTTCACGGTCGAACTCGTGGAAGTCCCCGAGCAGTTGCTGATCACCGAGACCCGGCACGTCCTCGCGGACGAGCTGCCCGTGTGGATCCCGGCGGCGCTGGGCCGCCTGGAGGAGGCGGCGGCCGGCTGCGGCGGCATCGCCGGGCACCCCTTCGTCGCCTACCACGCGGAGTCGTCGATGGAGAGCGACGGTCCCGCCGAGGCGTGCGTACCCGTGGGGGACGCCGGGGCGGCGCGGGCGTGGGTCGCGGGACAACCCCGTACCCGTCATACCCGTACCCGTCTGGAGCCGGCGCGGCGGCTGGCCGTCACGCGGGTCACCAAGGCGCAGGTCGCTCACCCCCAGATACTCGAGGCGTACGACGCCGTGGAGGCGTGGATGCGGCGGGAGGGGTGGGCGTACGACGGCCCGTGCCGGGAGGTGTACTTCGCGGACTGGGACGCGGCGGGGGCGGAGGACCCGGTATGTGAAGTGGCGTTCCCGGTGCGGCGGGAGACGGCCACGGACTAGTCCCACCGGGCGCGGGCACAAGCCGAGCCCCCTCGGCAAGGACGGCGATACTCGTCGAGAGGGCTCTCGGTGGTGCTTGTTCAGTTGCTCGGCCGACTCAACCGCTCAACTTCTCGGCGGATTCGGCGACGTGACTGCTCGACCGGCCCGTTCGGCTCAACCGGCTGACGGGCTGGGCTACTTGACCGACTCCACGAAGACGGTCCAGGCCGTGGCGGGGAACGCCAGGACGGCGCCCTCGGGGCGCTTCGAGTCGCGGACGGCCAGCGCGGCGGCGGGCGACCTGACCTCCACGCACTCGCCGTTCCCGACCGAGTACGAGGACTTCGTCCACACGTGCGTGGCGCTCTGACGAATTGCCATCTCTGCTCCAGGTGCTGGTTCTCTTCGCGCCAACACCGTTGATCGCTGGCGCAATTCGACGTTACTGGGAGACCCCACCCCGGGTGGTAGTCATTCACCCGACCTGGTGGCATATTCCAGGAAAACCTCACGCCGGACTACGACAGCCCTGTACAGTGCGGCCTTTCACCTCAGCGCGCGTACTCCTTGGCGATGGACTCGATGGTCTGACCGGACACCTCGACGTTCATGGCCTGCGCCCGCAGGTGCTCGTACATCAGGGCGTAGGTCTGCACGTCGTGGTGCTTCTCCAGGTACAGGTCGCTGGTGACGCCCTCGATGTAGACCACGCTGGAGTCGGCGAGTTCGGCGAACTCCAGGATCGAGTAACCCCCGTTGAGCCCGGGGTGCGCGCCGGCGTCGAAGGGCAGCAGCTGGATGGTGACGTGCGGCAGGTTGCCCAACTCCAGCAGGTGCTCCAGCTGTTCGCGCATCACCCGGCGGCTGCCGACGGTCCGGCGCAGGACGGCCTCGTCGATGACGACCCACAGCCGTACCGGCTCCTTGACCTCCCCGGTGACGGGGTGGATCTGCTCGCCGAGCCGCCCCTGCCGGCGCAGCCTGACGTCCACGCGCTTCTCGATGTCCTCCGCCGAACTCTCGGGCAGCGCGCCCTTGATGACGGCCGCCGCGTACTCCGGCGTCTGGAGGAGCCCGGGGATGACCTGGGGCGAGTACGTGCGCAGGCTGGACGCGTCGTCCTCCAGGCCGATGTACACGCTGTAGGGGACGTCCTTGAACGCGTACCACCAGCCCTGCTGGCGGGATTCGCGCGCCATCTGCATGAGCGACTCGACGACGCGCTCGTCCTCGATCTCGTAGACGCCGCACAGGTCGCGGACGTCCCGGGGGCTGATGCTGCGCCGGCCGTTCTCCAGTCGGCTGATCTTCGACTGCGAGACCAGCAGGCGTTTGGCCACCTGCTCGGCCGTCATGTTCTTCGACTCGCGGAGCCTGCGCAGTTCCAGACCGAGACGCCGACGACGCACGGTGGGATTGGTGTTGGACGGCATGAGATGTGCACCTCCGGCTGGATGCCTGTTGATACTTTGCGTATCTGCTGCTGAGCAGACTGCCACCAACAGGCTTATTACCGCTGGGAAACCACGGATATGCCAGCCAGGCCCGCAAGTTCGGGGATACTGGTGGATTGCACATGTTCCATACCGCTTCAACTCCGCGCCGGGGCACCTGTTTTCGGACATGCGTCCGCGCGGGGCGGCGTACCGTTTCGCCTTGATCGGCGAAACGGACACACCACCCCGCGCGGTGCGCGCGGCTCCCGAACGGGTCGGTGGGGCGCGGAAGTCACGGCCGGCGGGCGGCCGTACGCGTCTGCGTCGTGGTACTGCGGCTCAGTGGGCCACGACGCGCGCCATGGTGGTCCGGCGTGGCTGCGCCGGAACTCCGTGGGCCGCTTCCGCGTTCGCCCTGGCGGGTGGCGCGGCCTGGCGGCCGGCCGGTGCCGGGGCGGGTCGGCGCGGCTGGACCGCCACGCCGTTCTGGACGTCCATCACGGCGTGCGCCACGAGGCCGCCCATCGGATCGTGCCTGATCAGGTCCCGTAGCCGGGAGCGCGAGGAACGGCCCTCGTTGCCCGGGTACAGGTGCTTGCCGAGGCCGACCGCGTGCGCGAGCGCGGCGAGTGCCGCGGTCCGCGGGTCCGGCGGTACGCCGGTGCGGATCGCGGAGTCCAGCCGGGACCTGATCTCCCGGCTGATCGCGTTGTCCGTCGCCTGATAGCGAGTCGTCGGCAGCACCCCGCACATCTGGCCGGCCACGGCATGCACCATGCCGCACCGCTCCAGATGCGAGAGGTACGTCTGGCGGAGCCCCAGGCGGGGTCCGCCGATCCAGTGGACCGCGCGGACCGGAGCGCCGCGTCGGCGCAGCAGCTCCAGGGCGTGGTCCAGTGTCGGATCACCTGTCGGCCGTGGTGCCACCACGGCGATACGATCCCCGTCAGGGGCTATCCGTCCGGCCAGCGCCAGCTCCACTAGCTGTGCTCCGGCCAGACCGAGGTCGAGCGACTGCGGCTGTGCAGTGGTACCCGTCGTCGGGTCCAATGCCAGCAACAGAAGCTCTTCCGGAAGAGTTCTGCGGCTCCTGCCCATCCATGCCTCCCCGCGTGGATGACAGACAGGGTGACCCCTCTCACATTCATCTGTCGAGGGTGCGTGACCTGTTTGTAAGGGAACCGGCAGGTATGTCGTTCTCGTCTACCGCAGGGGCCAAGCGCTCCACACAGGACACTGATACATGGTTCGGACAGTGCCGAGGCGCCGTCCGGGTACGGGGTGTTGGTGGCCAGGTACGCAGTACACGGTTCGTTTCGTGCCGTACGTCATCCCGTACGGCATTTGAGGAGGCATCGGTGGCGGGCGAGTCCCCCGACAGGTCGAAGCAGCACGAGTCGTCACGACCGACGCAGGGTTCCGGCACGCCGGTTCCCGATCCCCGCGTTCCGGCGGGGGGCGCGGGCGGGGTCGGGGGCGAGGGGCTGGCTCGTATACACATCT